>JACPIQ010000027.1 GCA_016188005.1 Candidatus Rokuibacteriota bacterium
ACCGACGCGCCCTTGTAGACGGGCGAATTGAAGGGATGCTCGGGGTTCTGCTTCCTCGCGTCCTCGAAGGCGTGCTCGCCCATGCCCTCGAAGGTCACGGCCTTGAGGAAGCGCGCGGGGATGATGCGGTCGGTGTCGATGTCGTTGCCGGTGACGGGGATGCCGCGGCCCGAGATCTGGCGGCGCTTGAAATCAGTCGTGGTCATGCCAGAATCTCCCTCACGTCGGCGACGGCGCCGGTGATGGCGGCGGCCGCGACCATGGCCGGGCTCATGAGGAGGGTGCGCCCCGTGGGGCTGCCCTGGCGGCCGATGAAGTTGCGGTTGCTGGACGAGGCGCTCATCTCGCGGCCCTGGAGCTTGTCCTCGTTCATGCCGAGGCACATCGAGCAGCCGGCCTTGCGCCACTCGAAGCCTGCGGCCTGGAAGATCTCGTGCAGGCCCTCGGCCTCGGCGGCCTCGGCGACCTGCTGGGAGCCGGGCACGATGAGCGCGCGGACGTGGCGTGCGACCTTACCCTTCCTCGCCACCTCCGCGGCGGCGCGCAGGTCGGACAGGCGGCCGTTGGTGCAGGAGCCCACGAAGGCCACGTCGATCCTCGCGCCCTTGATCGGCTGGCCGGCCTGGAAGCCCATGTGGGCGAGGGCCTCGCGG
This sequence comes from Candidatus Rokuibacteriota bacterium, assembly GCA_016188005.1. Classification (NCBI taxonomy): domain Bacteria; phylum Candidatus Rokuibacteriota; species Candidatus Rokuibacteriota bacterium. Next base: position 654 of record JACPIQ010000027.1, read on the forward strand.
AAGGTGGGCCGCTCGGGCTCGGGCTGGGCCTCGGGCGCCGGGATCTTCTGGCTGACGCCCACTGACATGCCCGGATTGATGCCCCAGGTCACCACGGGCTCGATGGCCGAGCCGTCGAGGCGCGCGACGTCGTCGAAGCTGGCGCCGGGCTCGGTGGCCATGGTCTTCCACCAGGCGGCCGCGCGGTCGAAGGCGGCGCCCGCGGGGGCATAGGGCCGGCCGCGGAGGTACTCGATGGTGGTCGCGTCGGGGTTGACGTAGCCGAAGCGCGCCCCGCCCTCGATGGACATGTTGCAGACGGTGAGGCGCTCCTCCATGGTCATGCGGTCGATGGTGTCGCCGGCGTACTCGTAGGCGTAACCCACGCCGCCCTTCACGCCGAGCTGGTTGATGATGGCGAGGATGACGTCCTTGGCATAGATGCCCCTGGCGAGCGATCCCTCCACGCGCACCTGGCGCAGCTTGGGCTTGGCCATGGAGAGGCACTGGGTCGCCAGGATGTCGCGCACCTGGGTGGTGCCGATGCCAAAGGCGATGGCGCCGACGGCGCCGTGGGTCGAGGTGTGGCTGTCGCCGCAGGCGATGGTCATGCCGGGCTGGGTGAGGCCCAGCTCAGGGCCGATCACGTGGACGATGCCCTGCTTGCCGCTCGCCATGTCGAAGAGCGGCAGGCCGAACTCCTTCATGTTCCGGTACATGTGCGCCGCCATCTCCTCCGCCATGGGGTCGGCGTAGGGGCGGCTCTGGTCCGTGGTCGGGATGATGTGGTCGAGCGTGCCGAAGGTGCGCTCGGGCATGCGCACCTTGAGCTTCAGGTCCCTGAGCATCTGGAAGGCTTGGGGGGTCGTCACTTCATGGATGAGGTGGAGACCGATCAGGAGCTGGGTCTGACCGGACGGCAGCGTCCGGACCGTGTGCGCTTCCCACACCTTGTCGAGCAGCGTGTGTGCCATGGAACTCCTCTTCGAGCGTGATAGAGCCGGGCTACCGGCTAGTGTAAACCCTTCGTGATCAGCGCGCGTCCTCGCTCAGGCAGGACTCCAAGAGCTCGAGGGCGGCGCGGCTGAAGGCCCACATGTTGGCCTCGCGGTCGGCGCGCCCCGTCTCGACGGTGCGGGCGCGCTCGATGGGCCCCGCCACCGCGATGCAGGTGTGGCCCGCGGCATCGCCGTAGCGGTTGCCGCTGGGCCCGGCCGCGCCGGTCTCGGCCAGCCCCCACGTCGCGCCGAGCCTCTCGCGCGCCGTCCGCGCCTTGAGGAGCGCATAGGCCTCGGTGCTCGAGCGGATGCCGCGCAGCGCCTCGTCGGGCACCGCGAGCAGGACCCGCCGCGCCGCCCGCGTGTAGATCACGCCCCCGCCCAGGAAATAGGCCGAGGCTCCGGGGATGGAGAGGAGGGCGGCGGAGATCAGGCCGCCGGCCGAGGACTCGGCCACGGCGACGGTATGCCCGCGGGCCACGAGGCGCGCGGCGACGGAGGCGGCCAGGGAGGCGAGCAGATCGGGCACGGCGCCGAGGATAGCACGGGACGCCCCGGGGGCCCGTGCCAGGTCAGGAATCAGAACACGGGCGACAGCTCGGTCTGCGAGCGCACCTTGACGAAGTACTCCTTGAGCCGCGTCACGTCGTCCTCGGAGACGAGGGCGGAGATCAGCGCGCAGAGGAGTCCCTTGTCCTTCCAGAGGATGAGGCTGAAGCCGTTCTCCCGACGGATGAGCGGGCGCCAGCGGTCGATCTGGACCCGGCCCTGCTCGGGCAGGGGCACGCCGCCGCCGGGGACGATGATGTAGGTCACGGCATGGCCGTCCCTGTCCATGTAGCCCAGCGACATGCCGCGGTGTCCCTCCACGTAGGTCGGCTGGGCGTTCACGAGGCGGATCTGCTCGTCCCCCGTGAAGACCCAGTTCAGGATCACGCCGCTCTCCTCCATGACGCGGGGCAGGGCCGCCGGGACCACGTCGGGCTCGCGCTGGGCCCAGCTCAGCGTGCGGGCGTGCTCCGTGACGACGGCGCGGGCGATCTGCTGGATGGGGTCCACGGAGCGGATCGCGGGCAGCCCGGTCGCCATCCACATGACCATCACCATGGCGGTGGCCAGCGCGGCCACCGACGGGGCCAGCCACGCCCAGCGCCAGCGCGGCTGGTGCTCCTCGGGCATGAGCACCCGCCGCACCGCGGCCCGCAGCTCGGGCGGAGCGGGATGGCGCGGCAGCCGCTCTCTCAGCCAGCGGCCGACCTCCGCGTCGTCGCCGGGCAGGTTCTGGGCTTCGGGGCACATGGTCTCAGGCCTTCTGCTCTCGTCCGTAGTCCTTCAGGTATTCGCGCATCCGCTCCTTGGCCCGGAAGATGCGCGACTTCACCGTCCCGACCGGGCAGTCCATGATCCGCGCCACATCCTCCAGGGGGAACCCTTCCACCTCGGCCAGCAGCAGCGGGGTCTTGAACTCTTCCGGAAGCCGGGCCAGGGCCCGCTCGAGGTCGGTGTGCACCTCGGTGCTGGCGCCGCCCTCATCCGGGGCATCGTGGAACATGGGCGCCCCGCCCGCCGGAACGCCGTCCTCGGAGAGCGCCGGCTCGCGCTCCCGCAGCCGGTAAAAGGTGAGGAACGTATTCCTCAGGATCTGAAACAGCCAGGCCCTGAGATGGGTTCCCCGCTCGAAACGATGGGAGAAACGCATCGCCCGGACATAGGTCTCTTGCACCAGATCCTGGGCCTCCGAGCCGTTCCGGGTCAGATAGACCGCGAGGTTGTGGAGTGCGTCCAGGTGCTGGAGGGCCTCCTGGCGAAACTCCTCGTCGGGGTTCATCGCGGGCTCGACCGCCCGGGCCTCACCGCTCGAACCAGCGGCGCGGCAGGCTGGTCATCTGCACCTCGTGCTCGTCCGAGAGGCCGGCCAGGAGGGCCTCGGCCGTCCGGTAGAGGGTGGGGTGCTCCCAGTCGGGCGCCAGATCGGCCAGGGGTCTCAGCACGAAGGCGCGCTCGTGCATGAGGAGATGCGGGATGCTGAGCTCGGCGGTGGCGCTGATGACCTTGTCACCGTAGCCGAGGATGTCGATGTCGAGCGTCCGCCGCTCGTACCGGCCATCCTCGGGCGTGCCGGCGACCCGCACCCGCCCCAGCGCCCGCTCGATGCCCTGGAGCTCGTCGAGGAGTGCCCTCGGCGGCACCGAGGTCTCGATGGCCACCACGCAGTTGAAGAACGACGCCTCCGGATCCGCCGCCTCACCGGGGTTCGCCTCCCAGGGCTCGGTCTGGTACAGGGGCGAGGCGTCCAGGAACTGCACGGCGGGGAGGCGCCGGAGCCGCTCCACGGCCTGGCGCAGGCACTCGAGCCGGTCACCGAGGTTGGAGCCGAGGCCAAGGAACACCCTGGCCACGGTCAGCGCTCGCGGGTCACTTCCACCCCCGGAGTCGCATGCAGACCCTCCATGGGTGGCGTCAGCTTCCGCACCCGCACCCGGACCTGCCGGCAGGGGAATTCCCCGAGCAGCGTCTGGGCCAGCCCCCCGGCGAGGCGCTCGAGGAGATTGACCCGCTCCCGCGTGCACACTTCCACCACCCGGGCCGCCACCGCTCCGTAGTCCACCGTGGCCCGCAGGTCGTCGGACACCGCCGCCGGAGCGAGATCCACGTGAAGCTCCACATCCACCGAGAACCAGGCGCCCACCGTCTGCTGGGCGCGGGTGACGCCATGGTGGCCGTAGAACCGGACGTCCTCGAGGAAGATCTTGTCGGAGGTCAGAGCTTGAGCCTCTGGAGCCGCTCCATGGCCTCCGCCAGCCGCTTGGCCTCGATCGTCAGCGCGATGCGGTAGAAGCCCTCGCCGGAGGGCCCGAAGCCGACCCCTGGGGTCACGACGCAGGCGGCCTCCTCCAGCAGCCGGGCCGCGAAGCTGCGCGAGTCGAGCCCTCCCGGCGTGGGCGCCCAGACGAAGAAGGCGGCCCGGGGGACGTCCACCTCCCAGCCGAGAGCCCGGAGCCCGGCGACGACGACGTCGCGGCGCTCCTGGTAGATGCGCCGGTACTGCTCGGCGACGTCCTGTGGCCCGCTGAGCGCGGCGATGGCCGCCTCCTGTATCGCCTGGAAGACCCCCGAGTCCACGTTGGTCTTGACCTTGCCGAGCCCCGCCACCGCCTCGGCATTGCCGACGATGAAGCCCACGCGCCAGCCGGTCATGGAGTAGGTCTTCGACAGCGAGTGGAACTCGACGCCGATCCCGCCGGCCCCCGGCGTCTCCAGGAAGGAGGGGGGGCGGTAGTCATCGAAGCGCAGCTCGGAATACATCGCGTCGTGGCAGACGAGAATGCCGTGGGCCCGGGCGAACTCCACGACGCGCGCGAAGAACTCGCGCGTCGCCGTGGCGGCCGTGGGGTTGTTCGGGTAGTTCAGGTACATGAGCTTGGCCCGGCGGGCGATGGCGGGGGGAACCGCGTCGAGATCGGGCATGAACCCATTCTTCCGCAGGAGCGGCATGAAGTGGACCTCGCCGCCCGCGAACCAGGTGCCCGCCGCGTACACGGGGTACCCCGGGTCGGGCACCAGCACCACGTCGCCGGGGTTGACGAAGGCCAGCGGCATGTGCGCCGTGCCCTCCTTGGACCCGACGAGCGCGAGCACCTCCGTCTCCGGGTCCAGGACCACGCCGAAGCGCCGCCGGTACCAGTCGGCCGCGGCGGTGCGGAACTCGATCATCCCCTCATAGGAGGGGTAGCGGTGATGCTCCGGGTTCTCGGCGCCGCGCTTGAGGGCCTCGACGACATGCGGGGGCGTCGGCAGGTCGGGATCGCCGATGCCCATGTCGATGAGGTCGGCGCCCCGCGCCCGCGCCTCGCGCTTCTTCCTGTCGATCTCGGCGAAGAGGTAAGGGGGGAGCCGCTTCAGGCGCTCCGCCAGCTCCGGGATCCTGGAACCGTGTGTCACGCTATCGCCTCCTGGAGCCTGATCACGGGATTGACGAGGCTCCCGATGCCTTCGATGCGAACCTCCACCCTGTCGCCGGGCTGCATGGGGCCGATGCCCGCCGGGGTGCCGGTGGCGATGACGTCTCCCGGGAGGAGCGTCATCACCGCCGAGATGCGCGCCACCAGCTCCTCGACGGGGAAGATGAGGTTCTTGGTGCTGGACGCCTGCTTGCGCTCGCCGTTGAGGAAGCTCTCGATCTCGAGCCCCCCCGGGTCCAGGTCGGTGGCGATGCAGGGGCCCAGGGGGCAGAAGCTGTCGAAGCCCTTGGCCTGGGTCAGCTGCCCGTCCCGCACCTGCAAGTCCCGCGCGGTGACGTCGTTCAGGCACGCGTAGCCCAGCACATGCTCCCGCGCGCGCCCCGGAGGCACGTGGCGCGCCCGCTTCTTGATGACCACGGCCAGCTCGGCCTCGTAGTCCACCCGCGTGGACTGGGCGGGGTAGACGATCGGGTCGCCGGGACCGATGAGCGCCGAGGGGGGCTTGAGGAAGATGAACGGCTGGGTCGGCACGGGGAGGCCCACTTCCTCGGCGTGGTCGCGGTAGTTGAGCCCGATGCCCACGATCTTGCCAGGCAGGAGCGGGCTCAGCAGCACGGTCTGGCGGAGGGGGTACCGCTTCCGCCCCTTCTTGAACGTCCCGAACGGGGTGCCGGCGTACTCGATGACGTGGGTGCCCTCGATGACGCCGTAGCGCGTCTTGCCCGCCGCCTTGAACCGGACGATCTTCATGTCAGCCCGAGGACGTCCTCCATCGAGTAGAGTCCCGGGCGCGCCTCCGCCACGAACCGGGCCGCGCGGAGCGCGCCCCGGGCGAAGGTGTCCCGGCTGTGAGCGCGGTGGGTCAGCTCGAGCCGCTCGCCGAGCGCGCCGAAGGAGACCGTGTGCTCGCCCACCACGTCGCCGGAGCGCTGGGCGAGGATCCCGATCTCGCCGCGGGTCCGCTCCCCCGGCAGCCCGTGGCGCCCGTAGACGGCCGCGCGGGTGAGATCGCGCCCGAGCGCCTGCGCCACGACCTCCGCCAGGCGGAGCGCCGTGCCGCTGGGGGCGTCCTTCTTGAAGCGGTGGTGGACCTCCGTGATCTCCACGTCGTAGTCCTCCCCCAGGAGCCGGGCCATCTCGCGGAGCACGCGGAAGGCCACGTTGACTCCCACGCTCATGTTGGGGGAGAGGAGGACGGCCGCCTCCCGCGCCAGGAGCTCGATCTCGTGCCGCTGGGTGGCGGAGAAGCCGGTGGTGCCGATCACCGCGCGCCCGCGCTGCCGCGCGACCGCGCGCAGGTGGGCGAGGCTCGCGTCCGCCACGGAGAAGTCGATGAGGATGCGGTCGGGGCCGAGGAGGCCATCGGGGTCGCCCGAGATCGGCACGTTCACGCGCCCGATGCCCGCCACCTCCCCCGCGTCCCTGTGAAGGGCGGGGTGGCCCGGTGCCTCCAGCGCCCCCACCAGCCGGAGATCGCGCTCGTCCTGGAGCAGGGCGACGAGACGGCTCCCCATGCGGCCGGCCGCGCCGGCGATCACCACGTCTGGCATGGCGGCGGGATCAGCCCGGGAGGAGGCCCTGCTGCTTGAGGACGGTCCGGAGGCGCTCCCGGTTGCCGTCCGACATGCGGCACAGCGGCAGGCGGAACTCGGGCTCGAGCCTGCCCATCATGGCCATGGCTTCCTTGACCGGGATGGGGTTGGTCTCGATGAACATGGCGCGGCAGAGCGGGAAGAGCCGCAGGTGGATCTCCCGGGCGAGCTTCCAGTCTCCGGCCAGCGCCGCATGCGTCAGCTCCGCGGTGTCCCGCGGAACGATGTTCGCGATCACCGAGACGACCCCGCGTCCCCCGACGGACATGAGCGGCAGCGTGAGGGTGTCGTCGCCCGAGAGGACCGAGAAGTCCGGGCCGCAGGCCAAGAGCACCTGGGTCATCTGGTCGAGCGACCCCGAGGCTTCCTTCACGCCCACGATGTTCGGACAGCCCTTGGCCAGGCGCTGGAGCGTGTCGGTCTCGACGTTGACCGCCGTCCGGCTCTGGATGTTGTAGACGAGGATCGGGATGTCCACCGCCTCGGCCACGGCCCGGAAATGGCGGTAGAGTCCCTCCTGGGTCGGCCGGTTGTAGTACGGGTTCACCACGAGCGCGCCGTGCGCGCCGGCCCCCTTCGCGTGGCGGGTGAGATCGATGGCCTCGGCCGTGGAGTTGGAGCCGGTGCCCGCGATGACCGGGATCCGGCCGCCGGCGGCCTCCACGACCACCTCCACGACGCGCTTGTGCTCGTCGTGGGACAGGGTCGGGGACTCCCCGGTGGTGCCGCAGGGGACGATCGCGTCCGTGCCGCTCGACGCGTGCCACTCCACGAGCTCCCTGACCTTGGCCTCGTCCACCGCCCCATTGCGGAACGGGGTCACCATCGCGACGATCGAGCCCTGGAATGTGCGTCGCATCACCAAGTCCTCCGTCATGCTCGTGCCGGACGGGATTCCGGCGCCGCGGGATTTGTCCGACTCTAGCACCACACCCCGAACCACTTCAAGCGGACGCCTCCCGTGGCCGTCGCGCCGCCAGCTGGGGTATCATGGCCCGGCTGTCATCCCGGGAAGGAGGAGCCGGCATGTCCCCAACGTCCGCGGGCGGCGCGCGCCCGTTCCTCACCGCCGAGCGGGCCGCCGAGGTGCGCCGCTGCTTCGGCACGCCGAGCTACGTCTACGATCGCGCCACCCTCGAGACGGCCGCGCGCGAGGCGCTGGCCATGCCGGCGCCGTTCGGGCTCACCGTCCGCTACGCGATGAAGGCCAATCCCAGCCGCGGCATCCTGGCGCTCTTCCGCGACCTCGGATTGCACATCGACGCCTCCAGCGATCACGAGGTGGAGCGGGCGCTCCGCGCGGGGTTCCGTCCCGACGCCATCCAGCTCACCTCCCAGCTCCCGTCCCGGCGCCTCGGCGAGCACGTGGCCCGCGGCGTCCGGTTCAACGCCTGCTCGCTGCATCAGCTCGCCGAGTTCGGTCGCATCGCCCCCCGCCACGAAGTCTCCGTCCGCATGAACCCGGGGCTCGGGACCGGCTCGACCAAGCGGACCAACACGGGCGGCCCCGCCTCGAGCTTCGGGATCTGGCACGAGCACCTCGACGAGGTGAAGGCGATCGCGGCGCGCCACGGCCTCGGGATCACGCGGCTGCACACCCATGTGGGCTCGGGCACCGACCCCGAGGTGTGGAACCGCTGCGCTCTGATGACCCTCGATCTCGCCGCCGAGCTCCCGGATGTCAGCGCCGTCAATCTCGGCGGGGGATTCAAGGTGGGCCGCATGCCGGAAGAGCCCTCGGTGGACCTGGCGGAGGTCGGCGCCCATGTCCGCCGCGAGCTGGAGGGGTTCCGCCGGCGGCATGGCCGCGAGCTGAGGCTCGAGATCGAGCCCGGCACCTACCTGGTGGCGCTGGCCGGGGCGGTCGTGGCCACCTGCGTGGACGTGGTGGACACGGGGCGCGAGGGCTATCTCTTCGCCAAGCTCGACACCGGCATGCCGGAGATCGCGCGGCCCTCGCTCTACGGCGCCCAGCACCCCATCGACGTGCTCGCCACGGGCCGCGAGCCGGCGGCGGTGGTCTTCGTGGGCCCGTGCTGCGAGTCCGGCGACATCCTCACGCCGGCGCCGGGGGATCCGGAGGCCCTGGCGCCGCGCTGGGTGCCGCGGCCGGAGATCGGCGACCTGGTGGTGGTGGGGGGAGCCGGGGCCTACTGTGCCGCGATGGCGACCATCAACTACAACTCCTATCCGCAGGCGCCGGAGGTGATGCTCGAGCCCGACGGGACGCTGCGCCTGCTCCGCGGCCGGCAGAGCCTGGAGCAGATCTGGCAGAACGAGGTCGACTGAGGGCTCTCGCGGAATACCGTGCCCGCGAGGCGCCGGACAGCCGCGTCCCGGTCACGGGACGACGACGGTGACCTCGTTGGAGCGGGGGCTCTCGTTCGGGGTCCGCGCCCGGTCCAGTGCGGTCACGGCATACCGCAGGCGGGCGCCAGCGGTGACCTCGCGGTCGACGAACACGGTGTTGACGGCGGCCGTGGTGCCCACGCGCAGGAAGGCGCCGCTCCCGGTCGCGCGGTAGATGGCGTAGACCGCCACGTCGGCGTCCGGACTGGGACTCCAGGCGAGCCGCACCGCCGTCGGGGAGGGGATGGCCGCGAGGTTGGCGGGCGGGCTCGGAGGCGTCATGTCCACGGGCGTGACGGCGACCGGCGCGGAGGCCTCGCTGCGCGCCGTGCCCGTCCCCACGCTCCGCACGGCGCGGATGGCGTACCGGTAGGTGGTCTCGTTCTCGAGGCCCGTGTCGGTGAACGTGGTGGCGGCGAGGGGCTCCGGCGTGATCGGCGCCAGGGGGGCCTCCGCGCCCGCGGCGCGGAGGATGACGTAGTGGATGTCGCCCCCGAGGGCGCTGCCGTCGATGAGGCGTGCCGGGGCCTCCCAGCGCAGGCGCACCTGTCCCTCGCCCGGGGCCGCGGCCAGGTTGCGCGGGGGGGCCGGCGCTGCCAGGTAGCCCACGACGAGCCGCTCGGAGGGCGCGCTCGAGCGCCCCGTGGCGTCCAGCGCGGTGACCACGTAGACGTACTGGCGGCCGAAGGCGAGGCCCCGGCGATCCACCCACTGGACGCTGTCGCCCCGGACCACCGCCGGCTCGGGGGCTGCCAGCCGGATCGCGGCGATCTCCTCGTAGCCCACCACCTGGCCCCGGGAGACCATGGCGGACCTGAGCGGCGCCCCCTCGACCGCCTCGCGGCGATGGAGCTTGACCGTCGCCAGGTCCCGGAGCCGCGTGCCGTCCATCCGCGTCTTCGGGTTGACCCAGCGGAGCACGATGGCGTCCGCGTCGACGGAGGCCTCCAGCGCCGACGCCGCGGCGGGAAGCCGCCGCTCCGGCGCCACGGGCGGCCCCTTCTTGCCGCAGCCGGCGGGACCCACGCCCAGCAGCGCCAGCGCCGCCAGAGCCCAGGCCAGACGCCTCACCCGCGCCAGCCCTTCTCCACGAGCGCCCGGGCGGCGGCCAGGGCGCGCTTCACCTCGTCGGGGGCCGTCCCGCCGAGCACCGCCCGCGCAGCGAGCGAGGCCTCCACGGTGAGGGCGCGGTGCACGTCGGCCTCGATCAGCCGTGAGAACCCCCTGAGATCCTCCAGCGTGAGGTCCCCCAGCTCCTTGCCCTGCGCCAGGCCGTGGCGCACGGCGCGGCCCACGACCTCGTGCGCCTCCCGGAAGGGCAGCCCCTTGCGCACGAGGTAGTCCGCCAGGTCGGTGGCGGTCGAGTAGTTGGCCCCGGCGGCCTCGCGCATGCGCTCGACCTTGAAGGTGAGGGAGCGGAGCATCGGCGGCACCACGGCCAGGACGGCGCGCAGCGTGTCCACGCTGTCGAAGAGCGGCTCCTTGTCCTCCTGCATGTCGGAGTTGTAGGTGAGCGGGAGGCCCTTGAGCGTCGCGAGTACCGCCACGAGGTTGCCGTACAGCCGCCCCGACTTGCCGCGGATCAGCTCGGCCACATCCGGGTTCTTCTTCTGCGGCATGATGGACGAGCCCGTCGCGAAGGCGTCGGAGAACTCCACGAAGCCGAACTCGCTGGTGGCCCAGAGCGTGAGGTCCGCCGCCAGCCGCGAGAGGTGCATGCCGACGATGGCGGCGTGGGAGAGGAACTCGACGACGAAGTCGCGGTCGCTCACGGCGTCCATGCTGTTGGGGCTCGCCACGGTGAAGCCCAGCTCCTGCGCCAGCGTCTCCCGGTCGATGGGGAAGGCCGTCCCCGCCAGCGCCGCCGCGCCCAGCGGCAGCACGTTCACGCGCGCCCGGCCGTCGCGCAGGCGATCGCGGTCGCGCTGGAGCATGACGACGTAGGCCAGCAGGTGGTGGGAGAGGAGGACCGGCTGCGCCCGCTGGAGATGCGTGTAGCCGGGCATGGCCGCGCCGAGATGCTCCTCGGCGCGATCGAGGAGCGCCTGCTGGACCTCCCGCACGCCCTCGTCCACCCGGACGATGACCTCCCGCAGGTAGAGGCGCTCGTCCAGCGCGATCTGATCGTTGCGCGAGCGGCCCGTGTGCAGCTTGCCTCCCACGGGCCCGGCCAGCTCCACGAGCCGGCGCTCGATGTTCATGTGGATGTCCTCGAGCTCGCGGCGGAACGGGAAGCGCCCCTCGGCCAGCTCCGCGCGGACGGCCGCGAGGCCGTCGAGCAGCGCGGTGAGCTCCCCCTCGCTGATGAGACCGGCCCGGGCGAGGGCGCGGGCCCACGCGGCGCTGCCCTCGATGTCGTGGGGCCACAGCCGGCGGTCGAAGGCCAGGGAGGCGGTGAATGCCTCGGCCTCCGGGTCCTGCCCCTGGGCGAAGCGCCCCGCCCAGGGCTTGCCGGCTCCGGGGCTCACGAGAGGGATCCAGCCCCGACCGTCGGCCGGCGGGCGGTCAGCGCCAAGCGCGGGCCTCGCGCATGGGCTCGGGGCCACGGTCCAGGAGCGCGGCGATCTGAGCCATGACGCGCCGGGTGAACTCCTCGCGATCGTCGCGCGTCGCGCGCCGATGCCGCGGGAGGGTTGCGTGCACCGGCGGCCCGAAGGACACCGACAGCGGGTGCCGCCGGGGCAGGTAGAAGCGCTGACCGGCGAGGGCCTCGAACGTGCCCCGGATGGCGGCAGGAACCACGGGTGCCCCCGACCGGAGCGCGATGGTGGCCACGCCCGGCTGGCCGGGCATGAGGCGGCCCTGGCGACTGAACGGCCCCTCGGGGAAGATGCCCAGGACGCCGCCGTCCTCCAGCACCCTGAGCGCGCGCTTGATGGCCCCGGGGTCGGGACGCTGGAGGTTGATGGGGATGGACCGGATGTGACGATGGAAGGCCGGATGAAGCGGGCTCGCGCGGTACACGCGCGGCATGACGAGGAACGCGATGGGCTTCGGCAGCGCCACGCCCAGCACGACGCCATCCAGGTAGTTGTGGTGGTTGGCCGCCAGGATGAAGGGTCCCGAGGGGGGGAGGTGCTCGGTGCCCTCCACCGCCAGGTCGAACCAGACGCGCAGCACCGGGGCGCACCCCGTCCGCAGGAGCCGGTAGAGGAGCGGGAAACCCTCGCCATCGCGGCACGGCGCGGGCAGAGCCGCCGGCCGCGGCAGGATGGACACCGCGCTCCGGTCCTCCGCTGATGTCATGACGCGGTCGGTTATAGCACTCGCTGCTCGCTCAGACAAGGAAGGCGCGGGCGTGCCCCGTCAGCGCGGTCTCGCCAGGCGGTACCTCGCCACGGCGCTGTTGTGGTCTTCGAGGCTGCTCGAGAAGTGGTGGCGCCGATCATCCATCGAGACGAAGTAGAGATAGTCCACCCGCGCGGGATTGACCGCGGCCTCCATGGCCGCGCGCCCGGGGCTGGCGATGGGCCCCGGCGGCAGGCCCACACGCCGGTACGTGTTGAACGGCGAGTCCACCTGCAGGTCCTCCCGCGACAGCGCGCGGCCGTTCTTGCCGATGGCGTACTGCACGGTCGGGTCGGCCTGCAGCGGCATGTCGCGCTTGAGCCGGTTCCAGAACACGGCCGAGATGAGCGGCATCTCACTCCGCTCCACGGCCTCCTTCTCGATGATGGAGGCCAGCGTCAGCAGCTGGTGGACGCCGAGCTCACGCGCCCGCGCCTGCTCGCGCAGCTCCGGCGTCATCCGCTCCCGCATCCGCGCCACCATCCGCGCCAGCAGCTCCTCCACCGTCACGCCCTTCACGAACTGGTAGGTGTCGGGGAAGAGGTAGCCCTCCGCGCTGTCGGCGTCGATGTCGAGCCGTCGGAGGACGACACGGTCGTGGGCCGCCCGGAGCACGTCCCGGGCCGGGGCGAGCCGCTCCGCCTCGAGGAGGCGCGCCAGATCCTCCAGGGTCGCTCCCTCGCGGAGGAGGACGGTGCGCTGGCGGATCCGCCCGGCCTCGAGGAGCGCCAGCACGTCCAGCGTGGTCGCGCCCTGGGGGAACTCGTACTCGCCCGCCTTGAGGGCGCGGGCGCTGCCCCGGATGACGGAGAGCAGCGTGAAACCGAGGGGACTCCGGATCACGCGGGCCTCGCCGAGCCGCCGGGCCATGGACAGGAGTCCCGTCTGGGCCGGGATCTCAACCACCTGGCTCCCGTGGGCGAGCCCCGGGGCGGCGGTGGAGACCCACCACGCCTGGAGGCCGAGGAAGAGCAGCAGCGCCGCCGCGGCGCTCCCGAGCGCCGCCCGCCGGGTGCGGCCGGGGCGCTGGGGGGCGTCGCCACGGCTCGCGGAGAACCACGCTCGCCCCATCATGATTTCGTGTTATCTTGCCTGGACTTCGCGGCCCAGTCAACGAAGTGGGGCCTCGGAGCCCCCGCGGGCTCCCCTTCCGGGGCTTTGCTGGTATAATGGCTGACCGGGGCGCCGCCGCTCGACCGTCCCAGGAGGAATTCCCATGCTGCAGTTGACGCTTCCGGTCCGCCACGAATGGCTCACCAGCGAGCGCGCGTACGGCAAGATCGCGGTGGAGCCGTTCGAGCCGGGCTTCGCGCTCACGGTGGGCAACGCCTACCGTCGGGTGCTCCTCTCCTCGATCCACGGAGCGGCCCCCACGTGGGCCAAGATCGAGGGGGTGCTCCACGAGTTCTCCTATCTCCAGGGCGTGAACGAGGACATCCTCGACATCATCATGAACCTGCGGAAGGTGATCTTCGCCCTGCACGTGAACCGGCCGAAGATCCTGCGGCTGAAGGCGCAGGGGCCGCGCACCGTGACGGCGGGGAACTTCGAGCCCGACGCCGACGTGGACATCCTCACGCCGGAAGTGACGCTGGCGACGCTGGACAAGGACGGCAGCCTCGACCTGGAGCTGTGCGTGGAGCGCGGCCGCGGCTACCAGGCCGCCGAGCGGCGCGAGCCGGAGGCCCTGGCCATCAACGCCATGCTCATCGACTCGAACTTCTCCCCCGTGAAGCGCGTCAACTTCCACGCTGAGCCGCTGCCGGGCGGCGCCGAGGAGCGCCTCCTCCTGGAAGTCTGGACCAACGGCAGCGTGACCCCCGAGGCCGCCGTGGCCGAGGCCTCGCGGATCCTGGAGGACCAGTTCGCCCTGCTCGTGGACTTCCCGCATACCCCGCCCGAGGAGGAGCACGGGCGGGAAGAGGGGGCCGAGCCGCCGCCCAGGATCGAGCTGAACGAGCATCTCTTCCGCAACGTGGACGAGCTCGAGCTGTCGGTACGCGCCTCCAACTGTCTCAAGACGGCCAACATCCGCAGCATCGCCGACCTCGTGCAGAAGACCGAGTCGGAGCTGCTGAAGACCAAGAACTTCGGGAAGAAGTCTCTGAACGAGATCAAGACGATCCTGGGAGAGATGGGGCTCTCCCTGGGCATCCGGCTTGATCCCGAGGAGCTGGAGCGGCTGCGCGCGCAGTACGAGCGCGCCTTCGAGGGCTAGCCTTCCTGCCCGCTCCCGCGCGTCCCACCACGGCCCCCGGGCCCCCGCCGGGGGCCGTGGTGTCTTCAGGGACGGCCTCGGGGTCCAGGTCGAGCCGCTCCGTGATCCCGCGGGCCCACCGCGTCGTCCACAGCCGCGACCCGTCGGTTTCCAGGATGACGGCGCCGTCCCGGTCCGTGCGGTAGACGCGCGCCCCCGCGGCGGCCAGCCGCCCCAGGGTCTCGACGGCCGGATGGCGGAAGGGGTTGCGCACCCCCGCCGAGACCACGGCGACGCCGGGCCGGGCGACCTCGAGGAAGGGGTGGTTCGTCGCGAGGCGGCTGCCGTGATGGGCGACCTTCAGCACGATGCTCCGGAGCGGGGGGCTGCGGTCCAGCAGGGCGGTCTCACCGTCGAGGCCGAGGTCGCCCGTGAGCAAGAGGGAGAGGCCGCGCCAGTCGAGCCTCAGGACGAGGGAATGGTCGTTGTCGGTCACCGGCGCGCTCGCGGGGGCGCGAGGCGCATCCGGCGAGGGGGGCGCGGGGTTCAGGACCGTGACGAGCGCCGACCCGACCCAGATGCGCTGCCCCGCCGACAGGACGCGGCGGGGCGCCCCCGAGCGCTCCATCGCGCGCACTGTCTCCTCGCTGCCCGCGTGCCACCGGCCGTTCTCCCACACCTCGCCGACCCGGAAGCCCCGCATGATCGCGGCCAGCCCGCCCGCGTGATCGGCATCGGAATGAGTGGCCACCACCACGTCCAGCCGCCGCGCCGGCAGGTTCCACAGGAACGGCGCCACCACGCGCTCGCCCGCGTCGAAGCGCCCGGCGCCTCCCGTGCCCCCGTCCACGAGCATCCGATGCCCCTCCGGGAGATCGATCAGCGCCGCGTCGCCCTGGCCCACGTCGAGGAAGACCACTCTCAGCCGGCCGTCGCCCGGGCGGAGCCAGGGCCAGGCCGACAGCGCCACCGCCAGGGCGAGGCAACTTGCCGCCGCACTCCGCGTCCAGGGCATGGCGCTGGCATGGGGCAGCAGGAGCAGGGCTGCGTACCACGTCGCGATGGCGGCCCAGCCGGGCGCCGGCAGGTGCACCATGGCCGCGGGGACGGCCGCCGCCGACCAGACCGCGAGGCGGAGCAGGAGCAGGAGGGCCCACAGCGCATCCAGGAGGAGGCCGCCCAGCGCCTCGCTCAGTGCGGCCACGACGACGGCGAGGAGGCCGAGCGTGGTGGCCGCTCCCGCCAGCGGAACCACCGCGAGGTTGGCCGCCACTCCGACGAGCGAGAGCTGGTTGAAGTGGGCGGCCATGATCGGGGTGACGGCCCCCTGGGCGGTCAGGCTCACGGCGACGGCCACGGCGAGGACGCGTGGCCAGCGGCGAGCCTCCAGCGCTGCCTGCAGGACGGGAGCCGCGTGGACGATGCCGGCGGTGGCGGCGAAGGAGAGCTGGAAGCCCGGATCCCAGAGATCGGCCGGGCGCCAGGCCAGCAGCAGCAGCGCCGCCAGCCCGAGGGCATTGCCCACCCGCGACTCACGCTCGAGCAGCATCCCGAGGAGAATCAGGAGCCCCATGACCGTGGCCCGCAGGACCGAGGCCTGCCCGCCCACGACGAGGGCGAAGCCGGCGAGGACCGCCCCGGCGACGATCGCCGTCGCGCGTCGGGGCACGCCGAGGAGGGAGAGCGTCACGAAGACGGAGGCGGCGACGAGCGCGACGTTCGAGCCGGAGACGGCCAGCACGTGATAGACACCGGCGCGCCGGAAGGCCTCGTCCGTCTCCCTCGGCATGGCGCTCCGCTCGCCCAGCACGAGCCCAGCCAGGAGGGCCGCCGAGCCCTCCGGGAGCCGCGCCCGCATCGTCGCCACCGCCCATCGCCTGACGCGCACGGGCCACGGCGGCGCGTCCACCGTGAGCGCCCCCAGCCGGTCGCCGCGGCCGCTGCCGACGAGGGCGATGCTCTCGCGGCGCAGGTGCGCCGGATAGTCGAAAGCCCCGGGGTTCCTGAAGCCCACGGGCGGGTGGAGCCGGACATGCGCCCAGAGGCGCTGCCCCTCTCCCAGGGCCTCGGCGCTCTCGCCGTAGATGGTGAGCAGCAGCCGTCCCGTGGCCGGCCGACGGGCCTCGCCGTCCCAGACCGCATCCACCTCGAGGAGGAGGCGCATCCGGTCGGGAGCCCAGCGCAGCGGCTCCTCCGCGAGCGTCCCCTCCACCGTGACCGGTCCCTCTCCTGCCAGGGCCGTGATGTGCTCGGGCGGCAGCGGCTGGGGATGGACGCGCAGCAGCGCGACGGCGCCCACGGCGAGGAGGAGGCCGGCCGTGGCGACGCGCTCGTGACGAAGCGCGAGCGCCGTGGCCGCGGCCGCCAGCAGGCCGCCGGCGCCGGCGATGAGCCATGGCGTGGGGACGGTCAGCCACGCGCCCGCGGCGACGCCGGCCGCCCAGGCCAGCGCCAGGGGCACCAGGGGCGCCCCGGCGGCGCCCATCCTAGTCGCCCACGGAGATCAGATCGCGCAGGGCGGCGAGCCTCTTCGCGCCGAGGCCCAGCACCTGGCGCAGCGCCTCGGGGGAGTCGAAGCGCCCGCGGCGCTGGCGCTCCTCGACGATGCGCCGGGCGAGGCCCGGGCCGATGCCGGGCAATCGGGCGATCTGCTCCGCATCCGCCTGGTTGACATCGAGCGGGCGCGGGTCCGCCGTGACGGGATCGGACGGCTGGCCTGGCTCGTCCGCCGGGCGGGACGATCCGGCCCCCCGCCGCGGTCGGGCCTCGCGCGCCGGGGGCGGCGGCGGAGGCGGCAGCGGGGTGACCGGCTCCTCGCGGTCGAAGGACTCGAGTCGCTCCGCCCACTCGGGGAAACCGGCGCGCCACTCGCGCACGGCGAGCCCGAGAAGGAGCAAGGCCGCCACCGCGAGGAGGAGGCGGAGCTGAGGGCGCGGGTAGAGCATCACGCTCACCCTGCCATCGCCGCCGGCGCGCGACTAGAGTGTCAGATCAGATACGCCCCGCAGAGTTGCTAGCGCGTGACGCCCTGCTTGGCCCGCGTGAGCCACACCTGCGCCAGGTCGGCATCGGCCCAGCCGTGGGACCGGAGATGGGCCACCCAGGCCTTCACGGTGGCTGCAGGGACCTCGGTCTCGTCCCGATCGACTTCGATGCGGTCGGGGCAGGGCTGACGGCTCGTGCGTTCCGAAGCTGGGGCCGATTCGGTAGGTTTCATGCGCAGTTCCCTTCCTCGCCCGGCAGATGGAGTCCGGCGAGGCCGACGGTGGGACGGGGAGCTACCGGCGAGGACGCGCGAGGGTAGCGGGGACGCCGGCCCCGCCATTCTCTTCCGCGAAGAGGATCTCAGTATACAGGGAACGGGGCTCGCGTCGGCCTGCGATCTCCTGGCGGAGGAGGCGGACTGCAGCAGCCTGCGGATGCGCGCGGCCACGTCCTGCGCCGAGGCAGCCCACCACGGAGCTGGGCAGCGGCGGCGACGGGGTCAGGGGGTGAGCGCGGCGCGCGTGAGGGTGAGCGTCTCCTTGTTGTGCCACTCGCTGGCCGCGAAGGCCTCGTTGATCCGCTCGAGGGGGTACTTGTGGGAGAGGATCCGGTCCCACGGCCAGCGGCTCTTGGTGCGCGCGAGGAAGTCCAGCGCCCGCGGGATGACCCACGGGTCGTACTGGAAGACACCCACGATCTTCTTCGAGCCCCAGACGAGGAGAGAGGGCTCCAGCTCCACCTTGGCGCCGCGGCTGATGGTGCCGATCTCGATGTAGGTGCCGCCGGCGCGCAGCATGTCGATCCCCTCCGGGATGACGGCGGGGAAGCCCACGAGGTCGCAGGCCACGTCGGCGCCAACGCCGTCGGTCCACTGGCGCACGAGCCGGAGGCGCTCCTTCCGGTCGGGGACCTCGCGGATGTTCAGCGTGTGGTCGGCGCCGAAGGCCCGGGCCAGCTCGAGCCGACCGGGGAGCTGGTCCACCACGATCACGCAGGACGCGCCCATGTCCTTGGCGACGGCGGCGGCCTGGACCCCGAGCCCGCCCGCGCCCTGGATCAGCACGCGGTCCCCCAGGCGCACGCCCGCCACGGTGAGGCCGTAGATCACCTGGGACAGGGCGCAGTTGACGGGAGAGACCACGTCGTCGGAGAGCCCGTCGGGCACCTTGAAGACGGCGCCGCCCGGGCGGAGATAGTAGTGGTCCGCGAAGGCCCCGTGCAGGTGCGGGAAGACGGAGGCGCCCACGGGCCGCTCGATCTTGTGGCGGCAGGCCGCCGGCTCCTTGTGCAGGCACGCATGGCAGCGGCCCAGGCACGCATAGCAGCGGCCGCACGGGTAGAAGTAGGCATAGGCCACGCGGTCGCCTTCCTTGAGGGGCCGGCCGAGCGAGTCCGTCTTGATCCGGGAGCCGAGGCGGGCGACGCGGCCCGTCATCTCGTGACCGAAGATCCAGCCGTCCTCGGGGTACTTGAGGGGGGCGTCCCCCCGCCAGAAGTGGAGATCGGAGCCGCAGATGTTCGCCACCGTGACGCGGACCAGGATGCCCTCCGGCTCCAGCTCGGGGATGGGCACCTCGCGCAGCTCGAAGGGCCGGCCGGGACCGAAGAAGACGGCGGCGCGGGCTGTCTCCGGCATCTCAGGTCCTTTGTCTCGCTTGAGTGTAAATGACTTCGGTCTGGCGGTTCGGCCTCTTCGCGCAAGCGCTCATCGGGGCGTCCCCTTTCACCGTCTCAGCCTCTGCGCTCCCTGGCAAGATCGAAGGCGTCGTGGAGCGCGCGGACGGCGAGCTCCGTGTACTTGTCCTCGATCACGCAGGACACGGCGATCTCGGAGGTGGAGATCATCTGGATGTTGATCCCTTCCTTGGAGAGCGTGGAGAACATCTGCGCGGCCACGCCCGCGTGGCTCCGCATGCCCACGCCCACGATGGAGACCTTGGCCACCCGGTCGTCCGCGGCCACGCCCGCCGCCCCGATGTCCTGCGCCTGCCGGGCCAGCACCTGCTCGGCGCGCGCGCGGTCGGCGCGCGGGAGGGTGAAGGAGATGTCGGTGAAGCCGTCGCGGCTGATGTTCTGGACGATCATGTCCACGACGATGCCCTGGGCGCCCAGGGCCCCGAAGACCTGCGCGGCGATGCCGGGCCGGTCGGGCACGCGGAGGATGGAAACCTTGGCCGGGCCCCGGTCATGCGTGATGCCGGTGACCACCACCTCTTCCATGCTGTGATCCTCCCTGGTCACGAGCGTGCCCGGGTCCGGCTTGAACGTGGAGCGGACGTGGACCGGCCCCCCGAACTTCTTGGCGAACTCGACGGAGCGCGACTGTAGCACCTTGGCGCCAAGGCTCGCCATCTCGAGCATCTCGTCGTAGGAGACGCGCGGGAGCTTTCGCGCCTCGGGTACCACGTTGGGGTCGGCCGTGTAGACGCCGTCCACGTCGGTGAAGATCTCGCAGACGTCGGCCTTGAGGGCGGCGGCCAGCGCGACGCCTGTGAGGTCCGAGCCCCCGCGCCCCAGCGTCGTGATCTCGCCCGCCTCCGTCATGCCCTGGAAGCCGGCCACCACCACGATCTTCCCCGCGGCGAGCGCCGCGGCGATGCGCTCGGCGCTGATGCGCTTGATGCGGGCCTTGGTGTGGACGGCATCCGTGATCAGGCCCACCTGGGGCCCGGTGAAGGAGCAGGCGGGGTGGCCGAGGCTCTGCAGCGCCATCGCCAGGAGCCCGATGGTGACCTGCTCGCCGGTGGCCAGCAGCATGTCCATCTCGCGCGGGTCCGGGGTTGGCGTGATCGCGGAGGCCAGGGCGACCAGGGAGTCGGTGGTCTTGCCCATGGCCGAGACGACGACCACCACGCGATCCCCGTGGCCCGCCGACTCGGCCACCCGCCGGGCGACGTTCTTGATCTTCTCGGGATCGGCGACGGAGGAGCCGCCGTACTTCTGGACGATGAGGAGGCCCATGACAGAGAGGCATCCTACACGAGATCCGCCGGCCGAAAAAGAGCCGGACGCGCCGCAGGCGGAGCGCTACCGGCCCGGCCGCTCGGGCCCGGGCGGATGCGGGCCTGGCAGGCCGGGCCTGCCGCGGCGCGGGAGCTCCTCCCGGCGCGGCAGGCCCTGGCCGCCCTGCCGCTCGCGGCGCTCCCGCCACACTTCGCGCGCACGCTGGCGCTCCGCGGGGGTCATGGCACGCCAGCGCTCCAGATTCCGCTCCACGCGCTGGCGCTCCTCCGGCGTCATGGCCTGGTACTGGCGGAAGCGCTGGAGGAGCTGCTGCTGTCGCTCGGGGGGCAGCCGCCGGAAGCGCTCGTGGGCGGTCTCCAGCTCGCGCTGGCGCTCCGCCGGTAGCGAGTTCCACCGCTGGAGGTCCTCGAGGATCCTGGCGCGCTCGGGCGGGCTCAGCTTCCCCAGCCGCTCCTGGTTCTGCCGCGCCGCCCTGCGCTCCTCCGGGGTCAGCGACTTCCAGTGCCGGTAGTTGTCAAGGACGCGCTGGCGCTCGGCGGGAGGCAGGGCCCGCCAGCGCTCCAGATTCCGCCGGACGATCTCCTGTTCCTCGGGGGAGAGCCGCTCGAGCCCCTGGATCCCTGGCTCGGAGGGCTGGCCCCGCGGCGGCAGCTGGGCCAGCGGCGCACCCGTGTCGGCCATCAGCATGGCCGCCGCCAGCGTCGCCACCCACAGGAGCCTCACCATCTCACTTCACCTCCTTCGAGGACTGCGTCGCAGGCGAGGACCGCGTCGCAGGCTGCCCGGACCCCGTGGGCGCCGCCTGGGGCGGCGGACTCTCCAGGAAGCGGAGCGCCTCGAGCACGCGGAGCTGCTCCAGCAGCCGGAGCCGCTTGCCGACCTCGCGGTCACGCGCGTAGTCGCCGCTGTTCAGGACGTCGAGGTCCCGCAGCATCTCGGCGTCGAGCCTTCCCGCCGGGGCCGGCTGCGCCCCGGCGCCCCGCGCCGCCGGGATCAGCCCGAGCAGCGCCAGCAGGAGCGCCGCGAGCCGGGAGCCGCCCCGGCCCCGGGGTCCCGGCCGCGGCTCGCCGGCGACGCGCACTCACCCCTCACTGGTGAGCGGCAGGCGATCGAGCCCGCCGATCACGTCGAGGTCCTCGAGGAGCTCCAGCCGCTGGACGATCTGCAGCCGCGAGATGAGGTCGAGCCGGCTCGCGAGGATCGCGTTCTCGATGGCGGCCTGATCCCCCTGGGTCGGCCCCCACCCGTTTCCGCCGGGCAGGCCGACGTAGAGGAGCACGCCCACGAGTCCGGCTGCCAGGGCCACCGGCACGGGCGGCCAGGCCCAGCGGCGGAGGAAGCCCGGCCGGGCCCGTCGCCTGCGATCGGCGAGCTTCTCCCTGAGCTCGGCCCGGTAGGCGCCCCAGTGAATGGGCGGCGCCGCCGGTCGCGCCAGCTCCGCCGCCAGCCGCTCGAGCTCGCCGAGGGCGGCCCGACAGGCCGCGCAGGCGGCCATGTGTGCCTGCACCTCGCGCGCCTCGGCCGGCGGGAGCTCGCCGCGCAGGTAGGGAACCAGGCGGTCGTCGGCATGACCGGTCACGGCGCGCTCCCGATGCGCCGCCTCAGCGTCGTGAAGGCGCGGTGCAGGTGCACACGCACCGTCGCCTCCGACAGGCTCAGCACCTCGGCGATCTCCTTGGTGGGCAGCCCCTCCCGGCAGGAGAGCAGCACGGCCGCGCGCTGCTGCTGCGAGAGCTCCTCCACGGCCTTCCAGAGCCGGCTCATGCGGCGGTCCTCGTCCACGGCATCCCCGGGATCGGTGAAGGGCGCCGGCTGCCGCGCCACGGGATCGCGGTCCGCCGTGTCGGCCGTGGCGGGATCACGCCAGGACAGGAGCCGACGCCAGCCCCGGCTGCGGCGCCGGTGGTCCAGGCAGCAGTTGACCAGGATGCGGTAGAACCAGGTGGAGAACTTGGCCTGCCCGGCGAAGGTGCGCGCCGACTCGTGCAGCCTGATGAAGGCCTCCTGCGAGCAGTCCTTGGCGTCTTCACGGTCCCGCAGCATGGACCACGCGATCCGGTAGGCACGCTCCTGGTACCGCTCCACGAGGAGATCGAAAGCCCCAGGCTCCTGGACGCCGACGCGACGGCAGAGCGCTTCATCCGAGATCTCGACGGGTTCCACTCGGCCCGATCTTCCCACACGCCCATCTCAGCCACCAAGCCGGCGGAGGCGAGGCGCGTCGGCCCCGCCCCCGCCGGCGGCCTGTCTCATCGTCCGCGCCGCTGCCTGAGGTCGCGGTGGAGCTCGCGCCGGTCCTGGCGCAGGTCCCGCACGTCGTCGCGCCGGTCCCTGAGGTCTTCCCGCAGCTCCCGCCGGTCGCTCCGGAGCTCCTGACGCGCGTCTCGGATCCGCTCCGGGTCGCCTGCCCTCACGGCCTCGCGCAGCTCCCGCCTGTCGCCGCGCAGCTCGAGCCGGTCCTCGCGGATCTCCCGGGTGTCCTGCCGGATTTCCCTCCGGTCCTGGCGGATGTCCTTGAGATCCTGCCTGATCTCCTGGGCCCCCGCCACCAGGGTCAGGAGCCCCACCACAGCGCAGATGGCGGTCACCGTGATCGCTCCCGCCGTCCAGCCCGTCACTTGCCTCATCGCCGTCCTCCCGTGTCGGGGCGCCCCCCGGATTGGCTACCTTGCCCCATGAGACGGCTCGGGCCGGGCAGGCGTTTACACCTTCGGCCGGGGGAGGCCCCGGGCCGCGCCTCGCGCGAGTGGGTTCCGGCGGGGATCAGGTCCGCAGCGAGGGCGGGGCGACGCCCGTCGTGCGGGCGGCGTCGGCGAGGCTGACGTGCTCCACGAACAGCAACGCCAGCCCCCAGAGGGTGACCGGGAAGTACTGCGAGGCATGGAGCAGCAGGGAGAAGGACAGGGCCTCGGTCCGCGGCACCGAGAACAGCGCCAGCGCGACCACGACCACGGCCTGCACCACCCCCGCGAAGCCGGGGCTCGAGGGCAGGCTCACCCCGAGGCCGAGAAGGGCCAGGACCGCCCACGCCGCGCCCCAGGGCAGCGCCAGATGGGCGGCGCGGAAGGCCGTCCACACGACCGTGGCCAGGAGTAGCCAGATCCCCGCCGACCAGAAGACGATGGGCAGGAGGTGGTGCGGCGCCCGGATCCCGCTCAGCCCCTCGTTGACCGTCGCGAAGATGCCCCGGGCGCGGCCCTCGACGGCGGGCCAGCGGCCCAGGAGCCGGCCGAGCACGCGCTCGCAACGGCCCGGAGCGATGGCGACGACGGCGAGGGCCACGATCAGCGCGAGATCCGCTGAGATGAAGACCAGGGCCGCCCACCGGAGCTCCCGGGGCACCGTCACGAGGAGGAAGAGGCCGGCCAGCATGAGCCCCACCGCGATGGCGTCGAGGACCCGCTCCACGACCATGGTGGCCACCGTGGTCCAGAAGCGCTGCCCGCGGCGGGCCACCACGTAGGCGCGGACCACCTCGCCTGCCCGGAGCGGCAACAGGTTGTTGCCCATGTAGCCGATCATCACCGCGCTGAAGAGGTGGACGGGGTGGGCGCCGGGAGGGAACAGGAAGGCCCAGCGGCGCGCGCGGAACCAGAGTGACAGGAGGTTGAGCGCGATGCTGGCCGCCAGCAGCCCCCAGTGTGTCCGCGCCAGCAGGACCGGGATGGCGTGGACGTCGGCGTCGCGGAAGACGTAGACGAGGAGTCCCGCGCTCACCGCCAGCCCCAGCAGGATCTTCAGGAGCCGTCCGCGCGACGGCACGGGCGGGATCAGAACCCGAGCTGGGCGAGCACGGCGTCGAGCCGCGGCGGCACGCTGATGGGGCGGGAGGCGGACTCGAGCGCCGTGTCGGGGTCCTTGAGTCCATGTCCCGTGAGGGTCAGCACGAGCGTCGCCCCCGGCTCGAAGCGCCCCGCCTTGACCATCTTCATGAGCCCCGCCACCGTCGCGCAGGAGGCGGGCTCCATGAAGATCCCCTCCTCGCGGGCGAGCATGCGGTAGCCGCGGATGATCTCCTCGTCGGTGACGGCCTCGATCCAGCCGCCCGAGTCGTGCAGCGCTTCCTTGGCCAGCCCCCACGAGGCCGGGTTGCCGATCTTGATGGCGGTGGCGACGGTCTTCGGCTCCGTGATGATGCGCTCCTCGACGATGGGCGCCGCGCCGGCGGCCTGGAAGCCCACCATTCTCGGCAGCTCCTTGGCGAGCCCCGCGCGGTGGTACTCGCGATAGCCGCGCCAGTAGGCCGTGATGTTGCCCGCGTTGCCCACGGGGATGAGGTGATAGTCGGGAGCGCGCCCGAGCTGGTCCACGACCTCGAAGGCGCCGGTCTTCTGTCCCTCGAGCCGGAAGGGGTTCAGGCTGTTCACGAGCGTCACCGGATGGCGCTCGGCGATCTGCCGGACGATGTCGAGAGCCTGGTCGAAGTTGCCGTCCACCACCAGCACGGTGGCGCCGTGGATGGCGGCCTGCGAGAGCTTCCCGATGGCGACGGCGCCCTTCGGCACCATGACGAAGGCGCGCATGCCCGCGCGCGCCGCATAGGCCGCCGCCGAGGCCGAGGTGTTCCCGGTGGACGCGCAGATGACGGCGCGCGAGCCGGCCTCCGCGGCCTTGGAGATGGCCAGCGTCATGCCGCGGTCCTTGAAGGAGCCCGTGGGATTGAAGCCCTCGCACTTGAGAAAGATGCGCAGGCTCGGGTCGGTGGCCTCGGCGAGCCGCGGGGCGGGCACGAGCGGCGTGTTGCCCTCGTGGAGCGTCACCACCGGGGTCTTCGGCGTGACGGGCAGGAAGGCCCGGTACCGCTCGATCACTCCCGGCCACGCCGCGGATGTCATGCCGGGTCTTCTCCACGTTGCCTGAATGTAGATGACATCGCGCGGCGGTTGGGCCTCTTCGCCCCTGCGGGGCTCATCGGGGCGTCCGCATTGCCGACCTGCTGTGTCGCCGGGAGGAGGATCATGCTGGTTCGACCCGGATCATCGTCGTGCGGGAGGCGACGACGGGGAGGCGGTCGATGGCGGCCAGGGCGGCCCGCATGTCCCGCTCGCGGGCCTCGTGGGTCATCATCACCACGGGCACCGCCTCGCCTTCGGCGCGCCCCTTCTGCAGCACGGAGACGAGCGAGATGTCGTGGCGGCCCAGGATGCCGGCCACCTGGGCCAGCACGCCGGGGCGATCCAGGGCCATCACGCGCAGGTAGTAGGCGGAGCGGATCTCGTCCATGGGCCGGAGCGGCAGCGGCGCCTTCGCCACCGACGGCAGCTCGACCGGGAGCGCCGGGATGCCGTGGGCCACGCGCCGGGCGATCTCGAGCGCGTCCGACCACACGGCCGACGCGGTGGGGAGCTGGCCGGCGCCGCGGCCGTAGAACATCAGGTTGCCGACATTGTCGCCGGTGATGAACACGGCGTTGTAGACCCCGGAGACGGCCGCCAGCGGCGACTGGGCCGGGATCATGGTCGGGTGCACCCGCGCCTCGAGCCCGCCGTCCGAGGCCTTGGCGATGGCGAGGAGCTTGATACGGTAGCCCAGCTCGGCCGCGTTGGTCACGTCCTCGTGGCCGACGCCCGTGATGCCCTCGGTGTAGATGTCCTTGAGGTCCAGGGAGGTCCGGAACGCCAGCATCGCGAGAATCTGCAGCTTGTGGGCCGAGTCCATCCCCTCGATGTCGAGCGTCGGGTCCGCCTCGGCGTAGCCGCGGGCCTGGGCCTCCTTGAGCACCACGGAGAAGTCGAGCCCCTCGTCGGTCATCTTCGACAGGATGTAGTTGCACGTGCCGTTGACGATGCCGAACACCGAGGCCATGCGGTTGGCCGGCAGCCCCTCGCGGACGGCGCGGAGCAGGGGGATGCCTCCGGCCACCGCTGCCTCGAAGCCCAGCATGACGCGGTGGCGCCGCGCCTCCTCGAAGATCTCCGTCCCGTGATGGGCGAGGAGGGCCTTGTTGGCCGTGACGACGTGCTTGCCGGCGGCGACCGCGCGCAGGATGAAGGTGCGCGCCGGCTCGAGACCCCCGATCAGCTCGATGACGATCTGGATGGAGGGATCCTCGAGCACCTGCGCGGCGTCGGGGCAGAGCGGCAGGCGGGCCAGGTCGATTCCCTCCCGGGGCCGCGTGAGGTCGGCGTCAGCGACGGCCGCCAGCGTGAGCTGGCAGTCGGTGCGCTCCTGCATCTCGTCGCGGTGACTATCGAGGATCTTGACGACGCCCGCGCCGACGGTGCCCAGTCCAAGAAGGCCTATTCTGATCTCGGTCATTGGAGTCGCGGGCACCGGGGCCGGTGGCCCGCCCGCTCCTTGTGGCTCGCTGCGCTCGGGTTCATGGGGGGTCGCGGGCACCCGGGCCGGTGGCCCGCCCGCTCCTGACTACCTGGAGGTGAGGCTCCGAAGGCCCCGGAGCGCCTGTCTGATGCGCTGCTCGTTCTCCACCAGCGCGAAGCGCACGAACCCCTCGCCGTACTCCCCGAA
The DNA here is from genome assembly GCA_016188005.1 of Candidatus Rokuibacteriota bacterium. NCBI lineage: Bacteria > Candidatus Rokuibacteriota > Candidatus Rokuibacteriota bacterium. The sequence continues at coordinate 27,436 of JACPIQ010000027.1, forward strand.
GCCGACGCCCGGGGAGACGGCGACGCCGGCCTCCTGGATGAGCATCTTGGCGAACTCCAGGGAGCCCATCGCACGGAAGGTCTCCGGCACGGGGGCCCAGACGAACATCGTGCCCCTGGGCTTCTCGACCTTCCAGCCGAGCTTGTTCAGCCCGTGCACCAGCACGTCCCGCCTGCGCCGGTAGACCTCGCGGATCCCCTCCACGCAGGACTGATCCTCTTCGAGGGCGATGATGCCCGCGATCTGGATGGGCTGAAACACGCCGTAGTCGAGGTAGGACTTGATGCGCGCCAGCGCCTGGACCATCTCCCGGTTGCCGCAGCAGAAGGCCAGCCGCCAGCCAGCCATGTTGTAGGACTTGGTGACCGAGAAGAGCTCGACGCCCACCTCCTTGGCCCCCGGCACCTCGAGGAAGGACGGGGGCGTGTAGCCATCGAAGTGGATATCGGCATACGCGAAGTCGTGGACCACCATGAGCCGGTGCTCCTTCGCGAAGTCCACGACCTTGACGAAGAAGTCGCGATCGACGCAGAGCGTGGTCGGATTGTGAGGGAAGGAGAGGATCAGGAGCTTGGCCTTGGGCCACGAGAGCCGTGCCGTCTCCTGCAGCCGGGCGAAGAAGTCCTCTCCCGGCACGAGCGGCACGGAGCGCAGATCCCCGTCGGCGATGACCACCGAATAGGCGTGAATCGGGTAGGTCGGATTCGGGACCAGCGCCCCGTCACCCGGCTGCAGCACGGCCAGCGCCAGGTGGGCCAGCCCTTCCTTCGCGCCGATGGTGGCGATGGCCTCGCTCTCGGGGTCGAGCTCCACCCCGTAGCGTGTCCGGTACCAGGTGGTGATGGCCTTCCTGAGCCGCGTGATGCCGCGGGAGGCCGAGTACCGGTGATTGCGCGGATTCCTGGCGGCCTCGACGAGCTTGTCGACGATGTGCTTTGGCGTGGGCTGATCGGGGTTGCCCATCCCCAGGTCAATGATGTCCTCGCCCCGGGCTCTCGCCTTGGCCTTGAGGTCGTTGACGATGGCGAAGACGTACGGGGGCAGCCGCTTGATCCGGTAGAACTCGTCCATGGCTTGGTTCTCGGTGCGGGAAATCATACTCCGCGCTCGCGCTCGGTGTCAACAAAACGTCCCAATGGCGCGGAGATAGACAGCACCCGGGGCCGCTGGCAGTTCGGGGTTGACACCCCCTGATGGGGATGCTAAGAACTCGCTAGCCTGCGGGCAGGAAACCGCCGCGGCGCCTTCCGGAATTCAGGTAGTCAGCGCGTGCTCACGAGCGCTCCCGACGCCGAGCAACGGTGACCCGGGATGAACGAGTCCAGGCCAACGAGGAGGCCGGCGAGGTCCATGAGCAGCGGGAGCGCAGAGCGGGTCCACCTGGTCATCGAGCGGACGGACGGCTCGCGCATCGTCCGCCTGCCGGCGCCACGCTGGCTCGTCTCCGTCGTGGTGGGGCTCGGCGGGCTCATGCTGGTGGCTGCGGGTGCGCTGTACACCGACTACGTCGCCCTCAAGAAGCAGCGGGCTGCCTTCGCGGCCCTGGAGGTGCGCCTCGCCGAGCAGCAGCAGGTGATCGACGGGTTCCAGCAGCGCGTGAGCCGCGTGCGCGCCGAGGTGGACAGCTGGCAGGATCTGCGCGCGAAGATCTGGCAGCCCTTCGGTCCGGACGCCGGCATGCCCGCGCGCGGCACCGGCATCGGCGGCGGCACCGCCCAGCGGCACCTGGAGAGTTCCCAGCCCCGGTTCTCCATCCTGGATGAGCTGGAGCAACTCACAGCCGTGGTGGCGGACGAGGGCGAGAGCCTCCGCGCCCTCGAGCGCTTCATCGGCAAGGCAGGGAAGGTGCTGGCCTCGCTCCCATCGCGCTGGCCGGTGCGCGGTCCGGTCAACTCGGACTTCGGCGGGCGGTCCTCCCCCTGGTCGTCGGGCTCATCGGAGTTCCACGGTGGGCTCGACATCGGGGCGGCCCGCGGGACCCCCGTCATGGCGCCCGCCCCCGGCACCGTGGTGTTCGCCGGGCGCCACGCCGAGTACGGGGTGACCCTCGTGATCGACCACGGCAACGACATCAAGACGCTCTACGGGCACCTGACCAAGGTGACCGTCGCCCAGGACCAGACGGTGCAGCGCGGCCAGCAGATCGCCGTCACCGGCAACACCGGCCGCTCCTCCGGTCCCCACCTCCACTACGAGATCCAGGTCAAGGGCCAGCCGGTCGATCCCCGCAGCTACCTCTGGGACTAGCCGGCCGCCGATAGAGGCCCATCTGGGGAGCCTCTCCCCGTCCTGGTGGGGGGTGGCTCGCGGGGTCAGGAGGAGGGGTGCCTGGCGAGGAAGGCGAGCGCCGCCCGGTTGAAGGCCTCGGGCTGCTCGATGGGGTGGAGATGGCCCGCGTCCGGGATCACGACGAGGTCGGCCTGCGGGATGCGGGCTTGCAGGGCGCGTGAGTGGCCCGGCGGGACCATGATGTCGTCGGCCCCCGTGGTGATGAGCGTGGGCACGCGGATCTGTGACAGGCGCTCCAGACTCGACCAGCGGCCGATGGCGTCGGCCTGACGCCTGAGCCCCACGAGGCTCGTCGGATAGGGGTTGTCCACGGCCCGCTGGATCAGGAGATCCACGAGACCGGGCTTCTCCGCCACGGTCTTCGGGCTGAGCACCCAGGCCAGCATCATCCGCGCGAAGGTCTCGCGGCTCTCCTGGGCGCGGACGCGGAGCATTCCATCACCGCGGAAGGAGAGGAAAGGGTCGGTCTGCGGCAGCGTGCCGTGCAGCCCGAGCGTGAGCACCCGAGCGGGGTGGCTCAGCGCGATCTCCTGGGCGATCATCCCGCCCATGGACATGCCGTGCACGTGGGCCCGGGCGATGCCGAGCGCGTCGAGGAGCCCCACGGTGTCGGCGGCCATTCCGGAGATGGTGTAGGGGGAGTCGGGCTGCGCGCTCTGCCCGGCGCCGCGATTGTCGAGGAGGACCACCCGGTACTGCGCCGAGAAGGCCGGCACCTGGAAGGCCCAGGCCGTGTGATCGCCCCCCCAGCCCATGATGAGGACGAGCGCCACGCCGTCCTCGGGGCCGACCTGCTGATAGAAGATCTCGACGTCGTTGACGCGCACCTCGGGCATGACCGTCACTCTCCCCCAGCGGACGGCGCCCACGGCGCCGGGCGCCGAGAAGGGTCCAGATGCAAGGCGGCGCCCGCTGGCCGCAGGCGAGGCGTACTCCCTGTACGTTGAGCCTGCGGCCGAGGGCGCCAACGCAGCAGATGGGCCCTTCTCGGCGCCCGGCTAAGCGCGGACCTGGCAGGCTACCCAGTGCCCCGGCGAGATCTGCTTGAGGACCTGGTCGTTCTCCGCGCAGGATGGGATGCGGACGGGGCAGCGCGTGTGGAAGCGGCAGCCGGAGGGCGGCTTGATGGGGCTCGGCACGTCGCCCTCGAGGAGAATCCGCTTCCGCTTCACCGCGGGGTCGGGGATCGGCACCGCGGAGAGCAACGCCTCGGTGTAGGGGTGCTTGGGGTTCGTGTTGCCGAGGTACATGACCGCCACGCGCGTGGAGATGTGCTCCACCACGGAAAGGTCGTGGGCGATGAAGAGATAGGTCAGGTCGAACTGCTTCTGGAGGTCCTCGAGCAGGTTGATCACCTGGGCCTGGATGGAGACGTCCAGGGCGGACACCGGCTCGTCGCAGACGATGAGCTTGGGACTCACGGCCAGGGCACGGGCGATGCCGATGCGCTGCCGCTGCCCACCGGAGAACTCGTGCGGGTAGCGCCGGAGGTGGTCGGCGGCGAGCCCCACCGTCTCGAGCAGGTGGACGACCCGGTCCTCGCGCTCGCGTTTCGTCTTGGCGAGCTTGTGGATCACCAGCGCCTCGCCGATGATCGAGCCCACCGTCATGCGCGGGTTGAGCGACGCGTACGGGTCCTGGAAGATGATCTGCATGTCGCGGCGCAGGTGGCGCAGGGCCCGCTTGTCCAGGGTGGTCACGTTCTGCTGGCCGAACCACACCTCGCCGGCCGTGGGCTCGATGAGCCGCAGGATGCAGCGCCCCGTGGTGGACTTCCCGCAGCCGGACTCGCCCACGAGCCCGAGTGTCTCCCCCTTCAGGATCTCGAAGGAGATGTCGTCCACGGCGTGCACGCGGGCGACCTCCCGGGAGAAGAGGCCCCCGCGGATCGGGAAGTACTTCTTGAGGTTCTTGATCCGGAGCAGCGCCTGTTCCGCCATGGTCTCGGTCCTCTCAGTACAGCCAGCAGGACACCTTGTGGCCGGGCTTCATCTCCTTGAGCACCGGATCCTTCTCGGTGCACACGGCCTTCACGAAGGGGCAACGCGGCGCGAAGCGGCAGCCGGGCGGGATGTCGCCCTTGAGGGTGGGGACGGTGCCGCCAATCGCCTCCAGGCGCTGGCGCTGGGTGGCGGCCAGGTCGATGCGCGGAATGGAGCGGAGGAGCCCCTGCGTGTAGGGGTGCAGCGGCTCCTTGAACAGGTTCCCCACCGACGCTTCCTCGGCGACCTTGGCGGCGTACATGACGACCACCCGCTGGGCGGTCTCGGCGATGACGCCCATGTCGTGGGTGATGAGCATGACGGCCATGCTGAGCTTGGACTTGAGCTCGTTGAGGAGTTCCAGGATCTGCGCCTGGATGGTCACGTCGAGCGCCGTGGTGGGCTCGTCGGCGATGAGCAGCTTCGGGTTGCAGGACAGCGCCATGGCGATCATGATGCGCTGGCGCATGCCCCCCGAGAGCTGGTGGGGGTACTCCCTGACCCGCCGCTCGGCGTTGGGGATGTGCACGAGCTTCAGCATGTCCACGGTCTTGGCCATGGCGTCCCGGCGCCCGAGCCCTTCGTGCAGCCTGAGCGCCTCGGCGATCTGCTCCCCGCAGGTGAACACCGGGTTCAGGGAGGTCATGGGCTCCTGGAAGATCATGGAGATCTCTTTGCCGCGGATCTTGCGCATCTTGCCGGCCGGCAGGTCCACCAGGTTCAGGCCGCCGTAGCGGATCTCGCCCTCGACGATCCGGCCCGGCGGCTGCGGGATCAGCTTCATGATGCTGAGCGCCGTCACCGACTTGCCGCACCCGGACTCACCCACGATGCCCAGGGTCTCGCCTTTGTCGATGTAGAGGTCCACCCCGTCCACCGCGCGGACGGTGCCCTCGTCGGTGAAGAAGTATGTCTTGAGGTTCTTGACGTCCAGGAGGCGCTCGGCCATGGCCTGTCCCTTCATCCTCTTGTCCTCAACATGCTTGTCGCATGTTGACCGTGGGCCAGATGGTCGGATCGACCCGCGGGTCGTTATGGCGATCCGCTACCAGGTGGTCGTGATCTCCCGGAGGGCGCCGAGGGCCCGGTCGATGTCCTCCGAGTCCACGTCCTTGTGGGTGACGCAGCGGATGGCGGCCGGCCCGATCTGGTGGATCTTCACCTTGCGGGCGAGGGCCCCCGTGACGAGCGCCGCGACACCGCCCTCCCGCTCCACTCGGAAGATGACGATGTTCGTCTGCACCTTGGCGAGGTCCACCCGGCAGCCCGGCAGCCGCGCCACCCCCTCGGCGAGGCGGCGCGCATGGGCGTGGTCCTCGGCGAGGCGCTCGACCATGGTCTCCAGCGCCACGAGCCCTGCGGCGGCCAGCACGCCCGACTGCCGCATGCCGCCGCCCAGCATCTTGCGGATGCGCCGGGCGCGCGCCACGAAGTCCCGGGTGCCGCAGACCAGGGAGCCCACCGGGGCGCCGAGCCCCTTGGACAGGCAGAAGGTGAGCGAGTCCACGTGGCGGGTGAAGTCCCGCAGCGGGCGGCCGAGGGCGACCGCCGCGTTGAAGATCCGCGCGCCATCGAGGTGCACCGGGACGCCCGCGACGTGCGCCACGGCCGCCACGGCCTCGATCTCCTCCGGAGTGCAGCAGGTGCCGCCGTGCCGGTTGTGCGTGTTCTCGAGGCAGACGAGTCCCGTCGGCGGGATGTGGACGTTGCTCGGGCGGATGCTCTCGCGCACCTGCTCCGGCGTGAGGAAGCCCCGCGCGGTGGTAATGGCCAGCGTCTGCACCCCGCCGATGAGGGCCGTTCCCGCCACCTCGTAGTTGAAGATGTGGCAGTCACGGTCGAGGATGATCTCCTGGCCCGGCCGCGTCTGTGCCAGCACGGAGACGAGGTTGCCCTGGGTGCCGGAGGTGACGAAGAGCGCCGCCTCCTTTCCCGCGCGCCGGGCCGCGTCCTCCTCGAGGCGCTTGACGGTGGGATCCTCCTCCCACACGTCGTCCCCCACCTCGGCGCGCGCCATGGCCTCCCGCATGGCCGGGGTGGGGAGCGTGAGAGTGTCCGAGCGCAGATCCACCACGTCGTGCATGGGGCTACCTCACCGCCGTCCGGAGCCGCTGGGCCGCGCGCCGGCCCCAGTCGGTGTGGGCGAACTCGGTGGCCAGCTGGCGGAGCCGGTCCTGGGCGTCCTGGGCCCGGCCCTCCTTGGCATAGACGTCCGCCAGCCTGTAGAGAGCCTCGGGCACCACCAGGGTCCGCGGGTAGTCCTTGAGCAGGGCCTCGAGCCGCTGGCGCGCCGCGGCCGGGTTGCCCTGGTCCAGGTAGTAGGAGGCGACCCAGAGTTCCTTCTGAGCGAGGCGCCCGCGACAGATGTCGATCTTGGCCAGCGCGTCGGAGGCGTAACGGCTGTCGGGATAGTCGCGGACCAGCTTCTTGAAGGCCTCCATGGCCTTGGCCGTGATGCCCTGGTCCTGCTCCACGGGCTTGAGCTGGTCGTAGTAGCTCATGGCCAGCCGGAACTGCGCGAGGTCGGCGATCTCGTGACGCGGGAAGAAGGCCAGGAAACCCTCGAGCTCCTTGATGGCCTTGTCCCACTCCCCCTCGCGGTAGTAGGCCTCGCCCAGGAGGAAGCGGGCGCGGGCGGCGTGGCTGGACTGCGGGTGGCGCTCGACGATCTTGCGAAAGTGGGTCCGGGCCTCCTCGTAGCGCTTCTTGGTCATCTCCGACTCGCCCGCCTGGTAGAGATCGGCGGCCGGCAGGAGCGGCTGCGGCCTCTGCCTGAACAGCTCGGCGACGTACGAGCCGACGGAGGAGCACCCTCCGACGAGGAGCGCTGCCGCGAGCACGGCGGGGACCAGAAGGGCCTGCGACCTGGGGCGCATTCGTGAGGAAGGTACGGTCAGACCCCTTCAAAGTCAAGGACATGTTGACAGGCCCCGATCCCTTCCGTATGATCCCGCCGATGCCGTTCCCCAGGATGGTGCGCGTCCGGCAGACCTTCCCGCGCCCCCGGCTGGCCGACATCCCCGGCGGTGTCCGTGCGGCTCTCGCTGCGGCGCGCCTGCCCATCAAGCCGGGCGACACGGTGGCGGTCGGCGCGGGCAGCCGCGGCATCGCCAACATCGACGTCATCGTCAAGGCGACGGTGAACTTCCTCCGCGACCTCGGCGCCCGTCCGTTCATCTTCCCGGCCATGGGAAGCCACGGAGGCGCCACCCCCGAGGGCCAGCGCGAGGTGCTCGCCCACTACGGCATCACGGAAGGCGCCATGGGCTGCGAGATCCGCGCCACCATGGAGGTCGTCCAGGTGGGCGAGGCCCTGGGGATGCCCGTGTGGCTCGACCGCATCGCCTCCGAGGCCGGCTGGATCGGGCTCGTCAACCGCGTCAAGCCCCACACCGACTTCAAGGGCAGCATCGAGTCCGGCCTCTTCAAGATGATGACCATCGGGCTCGGCAAGTGGCAGGGCGCCACCCAGTACCACCGGGCCAATGTCACCCATGGCTACGAGACCGTGATCAGTGCCGTGGGGCGGGAGATGCTCGCCAGGGCGCGGATCGGCTTCGGGCTGGGCATCGTCGAGAACGGGTACGACGAGACGGCGCGCGTGGAGGCCTTCAACGCCGCGGAGCTCGAGGCGGGAGAGCGCCGGCTCCTGAAGGACGCCCGGGACTGGATGGCGCGGCTGCCCTTCTCCCCCATCGACGTGCTGGTGGTCGAGGCGATCGGCAAGAACATCTCCGGCGCCGGCATGGACACCAACGTGATCGGCCGCCCGTCCAACCCCCACGAACCGTTCCCGGCGGATCCCAAGATCCTCTGGATCGTGGCGCTCGACCTCACCGAGGAGAGCGGCGGCAACGCCACCGGCATCGGCAACGCCGACTTCACCACCCGGCGGCTCCGCGACAAGGTCGACTGGAAGAAGACGGCCATCAACTGCCTCACGGCCTGTGCCCCCAACGGGGCCAAGCTGCCGCTGGTCTTCGACTCCGACCGTGAGGCCGTGGAGAGCGCGCTCGACTGCATCGGCCTCACCCGGCCCGAGCAGGCGCGCGTCATCCGCGTCACGAACACCCTCGTCCTCGGCGAGATCGACTGCTCCGAGGCCTTCCTGCCGGAGATCGCCGCGCGCTCCGACCTGGAGGTCATCGGCCCGCCGCGCGCGCTTCCGTTCGACGCCGGCGGGCAGATCGTCCCGTTGGCGCCCTAACGAACAAGGAGACTCCGCCATGCCTACTCGGGGGACACGCATCCTGTCGGTTCTGCTGGCGCTGGGGCTCAGCGGCGCGGCGCTCGTGGTGCCCGCCCAGGCCCAGCAGAAGGCGAACGTGGTGTTCTCGGCCGGCCCCACGGGGGGCTCGTGGACTCCCATGGCCGCGGCCACCGCGGACGTCGTCAGGAAGAAGTTCCCCGAGGTGGACGTCCAGGTGGAGCCGGGCGCGGCCCTGGTCAACATGGAGAAGATCCGCAACGACAAGGCAGACCTCGGCTGGTCCATGACCACCGTGGTGGCCGACGCCCGCGCGGGGGCCGGCTCCTGGAAAGGCAAGCAGACGGACAAGCCTCTCCTGGTGGCCAACTACTATCCGAACGTCTGGCAGCTGGTCGTGCCGGCCGACTCGGACATCAAGCAGATCTCCGACCTCAAGGGAAAGCCGGTGGCGCTTCCGCCGCGTGGCAACACCAGTCTCGCCGAGGGGTGGGAGCTCCTGCTGCGCGTCCACGGGATGAAGCTCGACGACCTGGGCACCAAGAGCTACGGCTCCCTGACCGAGAACGTCGAGCTCATCAAGAACCGGCAGGCCGTGGCCATGGGGTGGTTCACCACCGTGCCCGCCTCCTTCGCCCTCGACCTCGGCTCCGCGCGCAAGATCCGGCTGCTGGCGGTCCCCGAGGAAAAGATCGCGGAGATGAAGAAGCTCAACGCGGGCTTCGTGCGTCACGTGGTCCTGAAGGGGGCCTACGCGGCCCAGGGGGTGGAGGCCGATGTGGTGACCATCCAGGCGCCGACCATCCTCATCGCCTCGTCGAAGACCCCCGCGGAGGTGATCTACAAGATCACCAAGGCGATCGTCGAGGGGCGCGAGGCCTTCGGCAACGTCACGGCGGCCATGAAGGGCGTGAGCGCCGGGCAGATGGCCGAGAGCTTCGGGCTTCCCCGCCACCCGGGGGCCGAGAGGTACTACCGGGAAGCCGGCCTGCTGAAGTAGCCGCGTCCGGTGCGCAAGCTCGCGGGCTACGCCGGGCTGGTGGTGGGCGTGGTGGGGGTGGCCATGTCCCTCTACCACCTCCACGCCCGGCTCACGACGGCGGCGCCCGATAGCCTCGCCCTCAGGATCATCACGCTGGCCTTCAGCCTCACCCTGGCCTTCCTGCTCTTCCCCCGGAAGGCCGGCGGCAGCCCCGAGCGGATCCCCTGGAGCGACCTCGCCCTGGCGGCGCTCTCGCTGGCTTGCGTGGGCTACCTCTTCGCAAACTACCAGTACGTGACGACCCGGATGCCCACAGCGGAGCCCCTGAGCCGGGCCGACATGATCGTCGCAGCAGTCGGCACGCTCCTGGTGCTCGAGGCGACGCGCCGGACCATCGGCCTCGCCCTGCCCGTGGTGGCCCTCGGGTTCATCGCCTACGGGCTCGCCGGCCCGTGGCTCCCCGGCGGGCTCGGGCACCGGGGGCTGTCGCTCGAGATCCTCCTCGACCAGACGTACTTCACCACCGAGGGCATCTTCGGGATCCCCATCGGGGTCGCGGGCACCTACGTCATCCTGTTCATCATCTTCGGCGCCTTCCTGGAGAAGTCGGGCGCCGGCCAGTTCTTCATGCACTTCGCCAACGCCATCGCCGGCGGCTCCCGGGGCGGCCCCGGCAAGGTGGCGGTGGTGTCCTCCAGCCTCTTCGGCACCATCTCGGGGTCGGCCGTGGCCAATGTCATGGTGGACGGCTGGCTCACCATCCCCATGATGAAGCGGACGGGGTTCAAGCCGGAGGCGGCGGCGGCCATCGAGGCGGTGGCGTCCACGGGCGGCCAGATCATGCCGCCCATCATGGGAGCCGCCGCGTTCGTGATGGCGGAGTTCCTGGGGGTGTCCTACGGGCAGGTGATGATCGCCGCGGCGATCCCGGCTCTCTTCTACTACGGCGCGCTCTTCGCCGCGATCCACTTCAACGCGATCCGGAGCGGGCTCCGGGGGATCCCGCGCGAGGAGCTCCCGATCCTGGGCCACATCATCATGCGGCAGGGGCACCTGTTCATCCCGCTCCTGATCATCTTCGCGCTGCTGGTGCAGGGATACACGGCCACGTACGCCGCGATCATCTCCACGGCCTCCGTGCTGGTCCTGTCGTGGGTGAGGCCCGAGTCCCGCGTCACCCCCCGCCGGGCCATCGAGGCCCTCCAGGACGGGGCCTTCCAGACGGTGCCCGTGGCCATGGCCACGGCCTCCGCCGGCGTCGTGATCGGCGTGATCCTCCAGACCGGGCTCGCGATCCGGTTCACCAGCTTCCTCGTGAGCGTCGCCGGCGGCAGCCTGCTGATCGCGCTGGCGATCACGATGATCGCCGGTGTCATCCTCGGCATGGGCATGCCGACCACGCCGGCCTACATCATGCAGGCGGCGCTGCTGATCCCGGCGCTGATCAAGCTCGGAGTCGCCCCCATGGCGGCCCACATGTTCGCCTTCTACTTCTCGTGCCTGTCGGCCGTGACGCCGCCCGTGGCGCTGGCCGTGTACGCTGCGGCGTCCATCAGCAAGTCGGGCCTGTGGGGCTCCGGCTGGCAGGCCGTGAAGTTCGCCGCGGCGGGCTTCATCGTGCCCTTCTTCTTCGTCTACTCGCCCCCGCTCCTCTTCTCGGGCTCCTGGGAGGAGATCCTGCTGGCGGTGGTGACCGGAGGCGTCGGGGTCGTGGCGCTGGCCGCGGGCCTGGAGGGCTACTTCATCCGCACCGCCCACTGGTGGGAACGCGTCCTGTTCATCGCCGCCGCCGTCATGCTGATCAAGCCCGGCCTGTACACCGACCTGGCGGGGCTCGGGCTGCTGCTGGTCGCGCTGGGGCTGCAGCGGCTGCGGCCCCGGAGCGCGGTGGCGCTGGCGGTGGGATCGCCCCCGTGAGCCGCGCGGCCCTGGCGGCCCTCACCCTCATCGCGGCGGCGCTGCTGTGCGGGACCGTCGCCTACGGTATCCTGCGCCTCTACGCGTACTGACGGGCCGCCGTGACGCTTCAGCTCCCGCTCGTGCCGCTCCCCTGAGGGCCGGCGGCGCATCCCGAGGGCGATGGGCACCTCCGATCCGCCGACCCCCCCGCCGGAGGCGATCCCGCGGGAATTCGACCGCCAGGTCGTCCTCAGGGACGGGGCGCGTGTCTGGCTCCGCGCTATCCGTCCCGACGACGAGGCGCGCCTGGTGGACCTGTACGGCCGGCTGAGCCACCACACCGCCTACCAGCGCTTCTTCACGGTGCTGAAGCGCCTGCCGCCCGACTGGGCCCACTTCTTCGCCAACGTGGACTACCGGAAGCGGATGGCGCTGGTGGCCGAGCACGAGCATGAGGGCCGGCTCGAGCTGATCGGGGTGGGCCGCTACGAGCCGGCCGACGAGGCGGCCACTGCCGAGGTGGCCTTCGTGGTGCAGGACGGCTGGCAGGGGAGGGGCCTCGGGGCCGTCCTCCTCGACGACGTCACGCGGGCGGGCGAGGCGCGCGGCGTGCTCCGCTTCCGCGCCTTCGTCCTCGCCGACAACGACCGGATGCTGGATCTCCTGACGCGCTTCACCGACGTCCTGGAGCGCAAGCTGGAGGACGGTGTCGTGAGCCTCGTCTTCAGGCGACAGCCCGCTCCGCCGCCAACCGGCTGAGCGCGGGGCGGCCCGTCAGAGCAGCTTTTCCATGATCAGGGTGTCCACCCACTTGCCGTCGAGCATTCCCTGTTCGCGGTAGATCCCGACCCGTCTGAAGCCGAGCCGCTCGTAGAGGGCCACGCCCGACTCGTTGAACGGGAAGGTCGAGAGCACCATCTTGTGGTAGCCGATCTCCCGCGCCAGCTCGACCAGCCGCTCGAGGAGCCGATGGCCCACACCCCGGCCGCGCCACCCCCGGTCGACGTACACGGAGAAGTCGGCCACGTGCTCGTAGGCCTTGCGCGAGTTGAACTGGTTGAGGCTGCCCCAGCCGATGGTGAGCGGGGACCGGGCACCCTCGGGCGCGAGGACCTCGGCCACGATCACGGGGTGGCGGCGGCTTCGCGAGGCCATCCAGTGTCGTCGCTCGGCCGGCGTGCGCAGCTCGGTCTCGAGGGTCGCGATGCGGTCCTCGATCCCCTGGTTGTAGATGAGGCAGATGGCCTCCGCATCTGCCTCGGTGGCGGGGCGCACGCTGACTGCGGGGCTCACCGGGCCGGCTCCAGCTCCCGCGCATCGAGACGGCCCGAGCCGGCCAGCGCCGCGAACTCGTCCAGCGTCTTCCTGATGCCCTCGCGGAGCCCCGTCCGGGGGCGGGGCCCGAGGTCGCGCTGGTAGCCCGTGTCGGCCAGCTCCTCGGGAAAGGGCATCTGTCGCTCCACGTGAGAGAGCCGTCCCCTGGCCTGGGGCCAGGCCTCCTCGATCATGCGCACGACGTCCGCGATCCTGGCCGACTCGCCGTGGAGGTTGTACACCCGGGCGCCGTCCAGCGTCGAGCCGGCTCCGGCGAGGCAGGCCTGGGCCACGTCGTCCGTGTAGACGAGATCTGTGGCGCCGCCCCAGCGGATCTCGAAGGACCGCCCCAGGACGGCGGCCTTCATGGCGAGCGTCGGGTCGGCGGTGAGACCGAAGTCGCGTCCGGGCCCGTATACCGACAGCGGACGGAAGCCAATGGAGGCGATCCGATGCTCCTCCCAGTAGATGCGGGCTGTCTCCTCGTTGGCGACCTTGTAGACGCCGTAATGCGTGGCGGGCTTCGGCGGGGAGTCGTCGGAGAGGGGCCCGGGCCCGTAGAGGTGCGGCGGCCCGAACACGGCGGCCGAGGAGAAGTACGTGACGCGGCGCACCCGGTCCCGATGCACCTTGGCCGCCTCGAAGACGTTGGCCGTCCCCACCACGTTGACGAGCGCCCCCCCCGAGGGATCCTGCCGGCAGAGCGGCACCTGCCAGGCGGCCAGATGGATGATGCGCGTGATGCCGTGGTCGCCCACGGCCCGGATGAGGGCGTCGCGGTCCGCGATGTTCCCTCGCACGAGGACCACCTCGGCGAGCCGCTCGGGCCCCACGACCAGGCGCAGGCGCCACGGGTCATCGCCGAGGTCGTAGCCCACCGGGTGCTCGCCCGCGGCCAGCAGCCGCTTGATGACCCATGCTCCGATGCATCCGAGTGCGCCCGTCACCAGCGTCGCCATCTTTCCTCCACATGGGGCGGGCGCGCGGGCTTCCCTCGGGCCCGCCCCCGCCGGATTCTCGCCCCCGCCTGACGTTCACGCGGCGCGCGGCGCTCCGACCCGTCGCGCGGGGCCGGACGCGGTCAGGCGCTGGCACGGTGCCTCCGCCGCGCCATTTTGGGTATAATGCGGCTCGTGTTCGACAGCAAGCGGTTCTTCGAGGAGTCGTGGCCCAAGGTCTCCCAGGGCTTCGAGTCCGAGGCCGACGCCGAGGCGGAGATCGCCTGGATCGTCGGGCACGCGCGGCCGCCCGCCGCCGGCCGAGTGCTCGACGCCCCCTGCGGCTTCGGGCGTCACTCGCTTGCTCTGGCGCGGCGGGGCTTCGCCGTCACGGGCGTGGACCTGAGCGAGACCGAGCTGGCCCGCGCCCGGGAGCGGGCCGCGGCAGCGGGCGTGACGCTCCGGCTCGTGCAGCAGGACATGCGCGACATGGACTTCTCGGCGGAGTTCGACCTCGCCCTCAACCTCTTCTCGAGCATCGGTTACTTCTCGGACGACGAGGACCGCCTGCTGCTGGACCGGTTCTGCCTCGCGCTCAAGCCCGGCGGAACCTTCGTGCTCGACACGCGGAACCGCGACCACTTCATCCGGAGCTGCGCCGCGGAGGAGACCTACTCCCTGCCGGCCGGCAGGGTCACCATCAAGAACCGCATCGATCTCACGACGAGCCGGGTCCACGGCGAGTGGTGGCTCGAGGATGGACACCGCTGCCTGGGCGAGACCGAGCTCCGCCTCTACGCGGCCCACGAGCTCTACCGCATGCTGCGCCCCGAGCGCTGGTCACGGGTCGAGCTGTTCGGCGGTCTCGACGGCCGGCGCTTCGAGCTCGACTCCGCCCGCCTCGTCCTCGTTGCCACGAAATAACTCCACAACCCTGGGAGCCATATGAAACCGCTCGTCGTCGTCGGTGGCGCCATTCATCCGGACGGGATCGCACAGCTCGAGACCGAGGCCCGCGTCGTCGTCACCGAGGAGACCAGCGAGGCGGGGATGGTCCGCGCCGCCAGGGAGGCCGAGGGGATCCTCTTCCGGATCAAGCCCCCCTGCAGCCGGTCGCTCATGGCGGCCTGCGCCCGGCTCAAGGTCGTCGGGCGTTACGGCGTGGGGCTCGACACCGTGGATCTCCCCGCGGCGACCGAGCTGGGCATTGCCGTCGTGCATGCGCCGGGATCCAACTCCGACTCCGTGGCCGAGCACGCCCTCATGCTGATCCTGGCCTGCGCCAAGCGGACCATCGTGCTGGACCGCATGACCCGCAAGTCGGACTGGTCGCCCGCCCGCTGGGAAGGGCTGACCGAGATCAAGGGCCTGACCCTCGGCATCATCGGCGTGGGGAACATCGGCCGGCGCGTGGCGCGGCTCGGCGCGGCCTTCGGGCTGCGTGTCCTGGGCTACGACCCCTACGTGGCGCCCGATGAGCTGCGCGCCCGGGGCGCCGAGCCCGTGCCGGATCTGGCCACGCTCCTGCGCCAGGCCGACATCGTGACCTGCCACACGCCCCACACGCCCGAGACGCACCACATGATCAACGCCACGACCGTCGCCCAGATGAAGGACGGCGTCATCTTCATCAACACCTCGCGCGGCAAGACCCAGGACGAGGGCGCGCTGCTGGCGGGACTCGGCAGCGGCAAGATCCGCGCGGCCGGCCTCGACGTGTTCGAGGAGGAGCCGGTGTCCTCGGACAACCCGCTGCTCCAGCTCGACAACGTCGTGGTCAGCTCGCACATCGCCGGCGTCACCGAGCAGGCGCACCGCAGCATCGGGCTCCAGGTGACGGCCGAGATGCTGCGCGTGCTGCGCGGCGAGCGGCCCACCGTCCTGGGCAACCCCGACCTCTGGCCGAAGCTCGCCCACCTCAGGTAAGCAGCGACAACAGGTGCGGGGGCCCTCCCACTCCCGCGCCGGGAGGGGCCCATGCCCATCGACGCCCGCCACCCGAAGGAGATCCGGGCTGACATCCGCCGGGGCGCCCTCACCGGCGTCACCGCCGGGCTGGCGCCGGGATTCGTCCAGGCGAATCTCGCGGTCCTGCCCAAGGAGAGCGCCTACGACTTCCTCCTCTTCTGCCAGCGCAACCCGCGCCCGTGCCCGCTCATCGAGGTGACGGATCCGGGCTCCCCCGAGCCGGTCGGGGCGGCGCCGGGGGCCGATCTGAGGACGGACATCCCGCGGTACCGCATCTACAAGGACGGCGTCCTCGCCGACGAGGTCACCGACATCACGCCCTTCTGGCGCGATGACTTCGTGTCTTTCCTCCTCGGCTGCTCCTTCACCTTCGAGTGGGCGCTGCTGGACGCCGGGATCCCGCTCCGCCACATCGAGGAGGGGAAGAACGTCGCCATGTGGAAGACCTCGATCGCGTGCCGGCCGGCCGGACGCTTCCACGGCCCTGTGGTCGTCTCCATGCGGCCGATCCCGCAGGCGATGCTCGCCAGGGCCGTGACGGCCTCGGCACGCTTCCCCGGGGCCCACGGCGCGCCCATCCAGGTGGGGGATCCCGCCGCCCTGGGCATTGCCGACGTGACGAAGCCCGACTGGGGCGACTTCGTCGGCATCCGGCCGGGTGAGGTCCCCGTGTTCTGGGCGTGCGGGGTGACGCCGCAGGCCGTGGCGCTGGCCTCGAAGCCCGCCTTGATGATCACCCATAGCCCGGGGCACATGTTCATCACGGACCTGCCGAACCATGCCCTGGCCGTGATCTAGCGGGGTGCCCGTGGTCACCCGTCCCGAGCCGCGCTTCCTGCCCTGCGGCGACCTGGCCGTGTCGGTGGAGCTGGGGGACGAGATCAGCCGGGAGGTCAACGCCCGCGTCCTGGCGCTCGAGTACCTGATCCGGCAGACGGGGCTGGCGGGCGTCAGCGAGACCGTCCCGTCGTTCCGGTCGCTGCTCGTCTACTACGACCCGCTCGTCGTCGGCTTCGACGCCCTGTGCGCGGCGCTCCGCGGGCTCGCGGCCGAGGCGCGGCCCGATGTGCTGCCGCCGGCCCGGACGGTGGAGCTGCCGTGCTGCTACGGCGGCGAGCTGGGCTTCGAGCTGGAGGCCGCCGCGGCGAAGCTCGGGCTCGCCCCTGACGAGGTGGCACGGCTGCACGCCTCGGCGGACTACTACGTCTTCTTCGTCGGGTTCACGCCGGGGCTCCCGTACATGACGGGCATGCCGGAGCGGCTCACCATCCCGCGGCTTCCGACCCCCCGCACCAACACGCCTCCCGGAAGCGTCGGCATCGGCGGCACCCAGTGCTGCATCTACTCCGTCGAGAGCCCCGGCGGCTTCTGGGTGCTCGGACGCACCCCGCTGCGGCTCTACGATCCGGCCGCGCCCGATCCGATCCTGCTCCGTGCGGGGGACCGGGTGCGCTTCCGCCTCATCGACCGGGCCGAGTTCGACGCCATCGCCGCCCAGGTGGCCGCCGGCACGTATGGACAGCGGAGCGGGCAGGGCGAGCCGAGGCGTGCCGCACGGCCAGGCGAGCGGATATGGGAGTCCCCCGAGCAGAGCGGGCAGGGCGAGCCGGGGCGTGTCGCACGGCGAGGCGAGCGGATATGGGAGTCCCCCGAGCAGAGCGAGGAGGGGGCGCGGTGAGCCGGCTGGGCATCCGCGAGGCCGGACCGTTCACGACCGTGCAGGATCTGGGGCGGCCCGGCTACCTCCGCGTGGGCATCCCGCCCTCGGGCCCCATGGACCGCGAGGCCTTCGTCCTCGCCAACCGCCTCGTGGGCAACGCGGACGGGGTGGCGGCGCTGGAGTCCACGTACAGCGGGCCACGCGTCGAGTTCGCCGATGACCGGATCGTGGCGATCACGGGGGCCGACATGCCCGTCACGGTGGACGGCGTGGCGGCCCCGCGCTGGGAAGCGTTCCCCGTCCGGGCGGGCACAGTGCTCCGCCTCGGGGCGGCCCGCTGGGGCGTGCGCTGCTATCTCTCGGTCTCGGGCGGCATCGACACCCCCCCAGCCCTGGGCTCGCGGGCCACCTACGTGCGCGGCCGGCTGGGGGGACTCGCGGGGCGTACCCTCGAGCGGGGTGACTCGCTGCCGCTCGGGCCGCCGGGCGCCGGCCGGCCGGCCCGGCTGCGGCGCGAGCGCATCCCCGACTACTCCGTGGAGCCCGAGGTCCACGTGGTGCTCGGGCCCCAGGAGGACCGGTTCACCGCGGCCGGGATCGGCGCCTTCCTCGAGGGGCCCTACGAGATGCTGCAGCAGTCGGACCGCATGGGCGCGCGCCTCCGCGGCCCGCGCATCGCGCACACGAGCGGCCACGACATCGTCTCCGACGGCGTGGCGCTGGGCGGCATCCAGGTCATCGGCGAAGGGCAGCCCATCGTGCTACTCGTGGACCGGCAGTCCACGGGGGGGTATACCAAGATCGCCACAGTGTGCTCCTTCGACATCGGGAGGGTGGGGCAGGTGAAGCCCGGGCAGCGGCTCCGCTTCCGCCGCGTCTCGGTGGGGGAGGCCCACGCGTTGCTCGGCGCGCGGCGCCAGGAGCTCGCCGCCGCCACGGAGCCCGCGAGATAGGGAGGCCATCATGCTCGAGCACGAGATCGGCGACTACACGGCCAAGACCCCGCGCTCGCGCGCCCTCTTCGAGGAGGCGCTGCGGGTGATGCCGGGCGGCAACAGCCGGACCACGACCTTCTTCGACCCGTACCCCTTCTACATCAGCCGGGGGTCCGGGGCGCGGATCTGGGACGCCGACGGGGTCGAGCGGCTCGACTTCAACGGCAACTACACGAGCCTCATCCTGGGCCACGCCAACCCCGCCGTCGTCCGGGCGATCCAGGAGCAGGCGACCCGCGGCATGTGCTTTCCCGGTCCCAGCGAGCAGGAGATCCGGCTCGCCGAGATCCTGACGGCGCGCATCCCGAGCATGGAGGTCATCCGCTTCGCCAACTCGGGCACCGAGGCCACCATGCACGCCATCCGGGTGGCGCGCGCGTCCACGGGCCGGAGCAGGATCGCCAAGTTCGAGGGCGCCTATCACGGCACCCATGACTGGGTGCTCGTGAGCGTCTCGCCCGACCCGGCCCAGGCCGGCTCACGGAAGCGCCCGAAGTCCGTGGCCTGGTCGGCGGGGATTCCCCCCGCGGTGCTCAAGCACGTGGTGGTGCTCCCCTGGAACGATCTCGCCGCCTGCACCGCGATTCTCGAGAAGCACGCCGCGGAGCTGGCCGCGCTCATCATCGACCCGATGCTGGCCAACGCCGGGATGATCCCCGCCGGCGAGGGGTTCCTCGAGGGGCTCAGGGCGGCGACGAGCCGCCTCGGCATCCTCCTCATCTTCGACGAGGTCATATCCTTCCGGGTCGCGCGGGGAGGGGCCCAGGAGCGCTTCGGGGTCCGCCCCGACCTCACCACGCTGGGCAAGATCATCGGCGGCGGCCTGGCCGTCGGCGCCTTCGGCGGGCGGGCGGAGGTGATGAACTTCTACGATCCGCGCGGCGGCCGGGGGCGCATCAACCACGGCGGCACCTTCAACGCCAACCCGCTCACGATGGCGGGGGGAGTGGCCACCCTGGAGCAGCTCACCCCGGAGGCCTATGCGCGGCTCGACGCCCTGGGCGATCGGTTGCGGGACGGCGTGAGGCGGATGCTCCAGCGCAAGAAGCGCCCGGGGCAGGTGACCGGCGCCGGCTCGCTCTTCTGGCTCCACTGGACGAAACGGCGGCTCGGCGACTTCCGCTCGGCGCGGCCGGAGGACCCGAGGGCGCCGATGCGCCTGTTCATGGGGCTCGTCAACGAGGGCGTGCTCATGTCGCAGCGCGGGCTCGGCGCCTGCTCGCTGGCCATGAGCGAGGCCGACGTGGACCGGTTCGTCGAGGCGCTGGGCCGCGTCCTCGACCGGGAGAGCTAGTGCGGACCGCCGCCAGCGCCGGGGCGCTCACCCGTCCATGCGCGTGACGTTCTGGGGCGTGCGCGGGTCCGTCCCGAGCCCGGGGCTGTCCACCCTGCGCTACGGCGGCAACACCTCCTGCCTCACGGTCGACTGCAATCCCGGCCGAAGGCTCGTGCTGGATGCCGGCACCGGGATCCGGGCGCTGGGCCGGGTGCTGGAGGGGGGGACGGAACCGATCGTCCTCCTCCTCTCCCACACCCACTGGGACCACATCCAGGGCTTTCCGTTCTTCGAGCCCATCTACCAGCGAGACCGGGTCATCGACGTCTTCGCCCCGGCGAACAGTCATAGCATGCTCTGCGGGCTCGTCGAGCAGATGGACGGGTTCCGCTTCCCGGTGACGCCGGATCGCCTCCCGTCCCGGATCAGCTGTATCACCGCGGACCACATGGCCATCCTCCGCGGGCGCGGGTTCGACATCGCCCGGATCGCGACCAACCACCCGGGGGGCGGCTGGGGCTACCGGATCGCGAGCGAGGGGCGGTCGGTCGTGTACCTCACCGACAACGAGCTCGAGCCCCCGCCCCCCGAGACCACGACGCGCGAGCAGTTCGCGGAGTTCTGCCGGGGGGCTGACGTGCTGATCCACGACGCTCAGTACCTCGAGAGCGACATGGGGCGCAAGCACGGCTGGGGCCACAGCGTGGTGAGTCACGCCTGCCGGCTCGCCGTCGCTGCCCAGGTGAAGCACCTGGTCCTCTACCACCACGATCCCGAGCGGGACGACGCGGAGATCGACGCCATCCAGGACGACGCGCGGGCGTGGCTCGAGCGGGCCGGCGCGCGGACGCGGTGCAGCGCCGCCTTCGAGGGGTTGATCCTCGACGTCTGAGTCCGGGCCGCCGCGCGACGGGCCGCGGGGCCGGCTAGCAGGATGCGGGACAACTCCGTGCAGCAGCCTGCTACGCCATGGCGCCGCCGTCCACCGTGTAGAGGCCGCCGGTGATGAAGGCGGCGCCCGGGCTGCACAGGAAGGCCACCAGCTCGGCCACCTCTCCGGGCGTCCCGTAGCGCCGCAGGGGGATCGTGGCCTCGAACCGCCGCCGCGCTCCCTCCTCGTCCCTGGCGTTGAAGCCAACGTGGAGATCGTGCGCCATGGCCGTCTCGATGGGAGCGGGACAGATGGCGTTCACGCGGATGCCGTGGCGCGCCAGCTCCAGGGCGGCGGTGCGCGTGAGCCCCACCACGGCGTGCTTGCTGGCCGTGTAGGCCACCAGGCCCGGAGTCCCCCGCATCCCCGAGATCGAGGCGGTGTTGACGATGGCGCCGCCGCCCCGCGCCCGGATCGCCGGCGCCACGGAGCGGAGCCCGAGCCACACGCCCTTGAGGTTGACCGCGATCACGCGGTCGAAGACGTCCTCGGGGTACTCCACCAGCGGCGCGACGGCGCCGAGCACGCCCGCGTTGTTGAAGAAGCAGTCGATGCCGCCCCAGCGCTCGACCGCGGCGGCGACATAGCGCTGGACGTCGGCGGCCCGGGTGACGTCGGCCTCCACGGTGAGCGCTTCCCCGCCCGCGCGCGTCACGGCCCGGGCGCTCTCGTCGAGGCCCGCCGTTGCCAGATCCACCAGCGCGACGCGCGCGCCCTCGGTCGCGAAGCGCACCGCGGCGGCCCGGCCGATGCCGCCGCCGCCGCCCGTGATGACGACCACCTTGCCCTCGAAGCCCCTGGCCATGTCGCTCCCCCCCTGTGACGCGGTCACTGCCCCTCGCGGGACTCTAGCACGGGTGGTGCCGGCGCCGCCGCCAGGGCCCCGCGGTGTTCCGCGCTGCGCGGCGCCGCTCCCGGCGAGTTAGAATCGTCACACGGGAGAGGCCGTCGACCCAGGAACTGAGAAAGGAGCCGCCGCCATGGCGAAGAGCATCGACCTCAACTGCGACATGGGGGAGTCCTACGGGCGCTGGACGCTCGGGGCCGACGAGGCCGTCATGCCGTTCATCACCTCGGCGAACGTGGCCTGCGGCTTCCACGGCGGCGATCCCCACGTGATCCGCAAGACCGTGGAGCTGGCGCTCAGGCACAACGTGGCCGTGGGCTCGCACCCGGGGCTGCCCGACCTCATCGGCTTCGGGCGGCGGAAGCTGGAGGTCACGCCGCAGGAAGTGCGCGACTACATGTGCTACCAGACCGGCGCGCTGCGGGAATACCTCCGGGTGGCCGGCGCCGAGCTGCAGCACGTCAAGCCCCACGGGGTCCTCTACAACATGATGGAGGCCGACGAGGCCCTGGCGGCGGCGGCGGGGCAAGCGGCCATGGAGTCCGGGCTCATCCTGATGACGCTGGCGTCTGGCAAGTACGACGCCACCTGCCGCAAGCTGGGCGCCCGTGTGGCCTCGGAGGGCTTCGCCGATCGCACCTACAACGTGGACGGCACGCTCACCTCGCGGAAGATTGCCGGCTCCGTCATCACGGATCCTGCCAAGGCCGCCGCCCAGGCGGTGAAGATGGCCATGGAAGGAAAGGTGCGGACCCTCGACGGCGTCGAGATCGACATCTCCGTGCAGACCATCTGCTGCCACGGCGACACCCCCGGGGCCGACCGGAACGTGCGGGCGGTGCGCGAGGCACTGGAGAAGGCGGGCTGCCAGGTGAAGCCGCTGCGCCACTGGCTGCCCCTGCCTTGAGTGTTCGCCCTGGCCGCCGCTCCTGTGCATAATGGAGCGAGACGGCCGCGCGCCGTCCCATCCGCTCGCAGGGAGGATCTCACATGAACCGTGCATGGCAGCGCGTGACCAGCTGGGGGACCGTCATCGGCTTCGCGGCCGCGCTCTCGGGCTGCGCTTCGGCGGAGCGCCCGAACGTCTACGCCTACCCGAAGAAGGGCCAGACGGCCGAGCAGCAGTCGCGGGACACGATGGAGTGCCAGGCCTGGGCCAAGCAGCAGTCGGGCTTCGACCCGGCGATGGACACCGCCAAGGGCGCCGGCGTCGGCGCCGTGCTCGGCGCCCTCGGCGGGGCCGCCGCGGGTGCTGCCATCGGCGCGGCCACCGGGAGCCCGGGCACGGGAGCGGCGATCGGGGCGGCGGCAGGCGGCATCGGCGGGGCCGCCACCGGCGGGACCTACAACTACTCCAAGTCGAAGGGCGGGTACGACCAGGCCTTCGGCGCCTGCATGGGCGGCCGCGGCTACTCCACTCGCTGAGATCCGATGGCCCGACCCCCCGGCGAGTTGCGTGGCCGGGGAGCGGCGCCGCGCGCCGGCCCGCGCGGGTGGCTCGTCGCCCGCTGTCGGGCCGCACTCGCGCTTTACCTGCCGCTCCCGCTCGATTAAGATGAGTCGGGTTTTCTCATGACCGCCTCCGCATCCACGTCCCCGCTCAAGCGCACGCCGCTGTTCGACGTCCACGTCGAGGCGGGAGCGAAGCTGGTGCCCTTCGGCGGCTGGGAGATGCCGGTGCAGTACTCGAGCATCATCGAGGAGCACCGCGCGGTGCGCGGGGCCGCGGGGCTCTTCGACATCAGCCACATGGGCGAGCTCGAGGTGCGCGGGCCCCGGGCGCTGACGGTGGTGCAACGGCTCACCACCAACGACGCCGCGGCGCTCGCCGAGGGCCAGGTCCAGTACACGCTCCTGTGCGATCCGGAGGGCGGGATCGTGGACGATCTCACGCTCTACCGGCTCGGGTCCGAGCATTTCATGCTGACGGTCAACGCCGCCAACACCGCCAAGGACTGGGCGTGGGTCACGGCGCAGGGCGCGGAGGTCGAGTGGCGCGACCTGAGCCAGGAGACCGCCCTCCTGGCGGTGCAGGGGCCCGCGGCCGAGGCCCTCGTCGGAGGACTCGCGGACCGTGACGTCACGGGCGTCGCCTACTACCACTTCGCCCGGGGCGCGGTGGCCGGCGTGCCGACCCTTATCTCCCGCACGGGGTACACGGGGGAGGACGGCTTCGAGCTCTACGTGGCGGCCGGGGACGCGGAGCGGCTGTGGCACGCCCTCATGGAGGCCGGTCGGCCCCACGGCCTCCGTCCCATCGGGCTCGGCGCCCGCGACACGCTCAGGCTCGAGATGCGCTACGCGCTCTACGGCAACGACATCGATCACAGCACGAGCCCGCTGGAGGCCGGGCTCGGCTGGGTGGTCAAGCCGGCCAAGGGGGAGTTCGTCGGCCGGGGGGCCATCGAGGCCCTGCGGGCGCGCGGCCTCACGCGAAAGCTCGTGGGCTTCGAGATGATCGAGCGCGCGGTGCCGCGGCACGGCTACCGGCTCCTCAGAGCCGGCGCCCCCGTCGGCGCCGTCACCTCCGGCTCCTTCGCGCCGAGCCTCGAGCGCGGCATCGGCATGGGCTACGTCCGGGCGGGCCTCGCCGCGATCGGCACCGAGATCGACGTCGAGATCCGCGGCGCATCCCACCCGGCGCGCGTCGCGCGCACGCCCTTTTGCCCGTCCCACACCAAGAAGGCCTAGCGGCCGCCAGTCCCAGGGAGGCGAGATGTCCAACGTGCCGGCGGACCTCAAGTACACCAAGGAGCACGAGTGGGCGAAGATCGAGGGCGGACAGGCCCGCGTCGGCATCACGGCCTTCGCCCAGGAGCAGCTGGGGGACGTGGTCTTCGTCGAGCTGCCGAAGGTCGGAGCCAGGGTGACGGGCGCGAAGAGCTTCGGCGTCGTGGAGTCGGTGAAGGCCGTCTCGGATCTCTTCGCGCCCCTCTCCGGCGAGGTCGTCGAGGTCAATGTCGAGCTGACGAAGCAGCCGGAGACCGTGAACAGCGACCCGTATGGCCGGGGGTGGATGATCGTCGTGAAGCTGTCCAATCCCGCCGAGGCGGACGGCCTCCTGAGCGCCGAGGCGTACGAGCAGCTCATCGCCGCCGCCGGCCACTGAGCGGACGCGGCGAGCCCCGGACATGCGCTACATCCCCAACACGCCCGCCCAGCAGCGGGAGATGCTCGCGCGGATCGGCGCGGGCAGCATCGAGGAGCTGCTCGCCGGCATCCCCGCCAAGGCCCGGCTGTCGCGGCCGCTGGGCCTGCCGGCCGCCATGGCCGAGAACGAGCTGGTGCGCCACATGCGGGCCATGGCCGCTCGGGACGCGTCAGCCGACGACTTCGCCTGCTTCCTGGGGGCCGGCTCGTACGACCATGCCATCCCGAGCCCCATCACCCACCTGATCTCCCGCGGCGAGTTCTTCACGGCCTACACGCCCTATCAGCCCGAAGCCAGCCAGGGCACGCTCCGGACCATCTTCGAGTACCAGACGATGATGGCCGAGCTCACCGGCATGGACGTGGCCAATGCCTCCATCTACGACGGCGCCTCGTCGCTGGCCGAGGCGGCGCTCATGGCGCATGCGGTGACCGGGCGCGACGGCATCCTGCTCTCCCGGGGGGTGAACCCGCTCTACCGGCAGGTGGTGGAGACTTACTGCGAGGGGGTGGATCTCCGGCTCCGCTCGGCGCCCCTGGGCGACGGCGTCACGGACCTCGATGCCCTCCGCAAGGCGGTCTCGGAGAAGACCGCCGGCGTGGTGATCCAGTACCCGAACTTCCTCGGCTGCCTCGAGGACATCCGCGCCGCGGGGGAACTCGCGCATGCGGCCGGCGCGCTCCTGATCGTGGCGGCGGACCCCGTGAACCTGGGCCTCCTCACCCCGCCCGGCGCGCTCGGGGCCGACATCGTGGTGGGCGAGGGGCAGGGGCTCGGGGTGCCCATGAGCTACGGGGGACCGGGGCTGGGGGTCTTCGCCGCGAGGCAGGAGATCGTCCGCCGCATGCCCGGGCGCCTGGTGGGTGCCACCGTGGACCGCGACGGGCGGCGGGGGTTCGTGCTCACGCTCCAGACGCGCGAGCAGCACATCCGCCGCGAGAAGGCCACCTCGAACATCTGCACCAACGTCGCCCTGTGCGCGCTCATGGCCACCATCTACGTGGCGATCATGGGCACGCAGGGTCTGCGCCGGGTGGGGGAGCTGTCCACGGCCAAGGCGCACTACGCGGCGGCGCGGCTCACGGAGGTTCCCGGCGTCCGCCTCCGCTACGGGGCGCCCTTCTTCAAGGAGTTCGTGCTCGCATTGCCCAAGGCGCCCGACCGCGTCGTGAAGCGGCTGATGAAGGCGCGGATCCTCGCCGGGGTGCCGCTCAAGGCCTTCGACCGGGCCCACAAGGACTGTCTCCTCGTGGCGGTGACCGAGCAGCGGACCCGGGGCGAGATCGACGCCTACGCGGCGGCCCTCGCCGCCGCGGTGGCCTGAGCGGCGAGGATCTCCACGCCGGTGACGCAGATGTGGCTCCACCTCTCGCCGGGGTGTCCCCGCTACTGTTCCGTCCCGGCGCCCGCCACGTAACGCGCCGGGCGGGGCCGGGAGCCGGCTCGCCCCGGCCGCAGCGGGGGGCCACCTCACAGCCCATCCTCCCGGGAGCTGCTGGTGTAACATCCAAGTATGGCTGCGTCACGCGCGCGCCAAGGCCACCTGTCATGCGTGCTCGGGCTGGCAGCCGCCCTCGCGGGTCTCGGTTGCGAGGGCCCGGGCCCGGCGGCGGCCCCGGCGTCGTCCGCGGGCCACGCGCTCGAGCCGCGGCCGGTTCGGCTCGTCCCCGCGCGGGAGTCCGTCACCGACCGTCGCGTCAACGCGACGGGGACGCTGGCGGCGGACGAGCAGGTCGTGCTCGGCGCCAAGGTCGCCGGCCGCGTCGGGGAGCTGCTGGTGGATCTCGGCAGTCGAGTCCGCCGCGACCAGGCGGTGGCGCGGCTCGACCCGACCGACGCGCAGATCCGGGTGGACCAGGCGGTGGCGGCGCTCCAGCAGGCGCGGGCGCGGCTGGGGCTGTCCCCCCAGGCCAGGGACGATCGCGTCGATCCCGAGCAAACCGCCCCCGTGCGACAGGCGCGCGCGGTGCTGGATGAGGCCAGACTCACCCGGGAGCGGATGGAGCGTCTCTGGAAGCAGGAGCTCGTGGCCCGGGCCCAGGTCGACACGGCGGTTTCGGCGCTGGGCGTGGCAGAGGGACGCTACCAGGACGCGATCGAGGAAGTGCGCATCCGCCAGGCCGTGCTGCTCCAGCGCCGCTCTGATCTCGAGCTGGCGCGCCAGCAGCTGACCGACACCATCGTCACCTCCCCCATCGACGGCGCGGTGAGCGAGCGCCGGGCATCGGTGGGGGAGTACCTCGCGGCCGGCGCCCCGGTCGTCACGATCGTCAAGCTGCACCCGCTGCGGCTCCGGCTGGCCGTCCCCGAGCGCGAGGCGGCCGGGGTGCGGGTGGGGCAGCCCGTTCTCGTGACCGTCGAGGGCGCGCCGGGCGAGCACCGCGGTCGCGTCGCCCGCATCTCGCCCGCGATCACCGAGCTGAGCCGCACGCTGATGGTGGAGGCGGAGGTAGCCAACGGGGGAGCCGCGCTCCGCCCCGGCGCCTTCGCCAAGGCCGATATCGTGGTGGCGGGCGACGTGCGCATCGTCATCGTGCCCGCGGCGGCCGTGGTCACCTTCGCCGGTGTCGAGAAGGTGCTCACGGTGGACCAGGGGCGCGCCGTCGAGGTCCGCGTGCAGACCGGGCGCCGTCTGGGCGATCGTGTCGAGATCGTGGCCGGCGTCGAAGCCGGCATGCCGGTGGTCGACCAGCCGGGCAGTCTGACCGCCGGCCAGCCGGTGGCGGTGCACCCCTGATCGCGCCCGGCTCCGCCCGCACGAGGGTTTAGGCCAGACCCCCCGTGCAGAAGCTCGCCGAGGTCTGCATCCGCCGTCCGGTGTTCGCGGCCATGATCGTGCTCTCCCTGGTCGTGGTCGGCGCCGCGTCCTACGCCCGCCTCGGCGTCGACCGGTTCCCCTCCGTGGATCTCCCCACCGTCAGCGTCCGCACGGAGCTGGCGGGGGCCTCGGCCGAGGAGGTGGAGACCCAGGTCACGCGCGAGATCGAGCAGGTGGTCAACACGGTGCAGGGCATCCGCGAGCTCCGGTCGATCTCGGGCCCCGGCCAGTCTATCGTCATCGTGGAGTTCGAGCTGCGTCGGAACATCGACGTGGCGGCCCAGGACGTGCGCGAGAAGGTTGCTCTCGCGATCCGGAACCTTCCGCGCGACGCGAGGGCGCCCATCATCGCCAAGGCCGACAACGACCAGGCCCCGGTGCTCACGGTGGCGGTGGCGGGGGACCGGCCGCTGCGCGAGCTCACCGAGCTGGCCGACAAGGTCGTCAAGGTCCGGCTCGAGCGGTCGTTCGGCGTCGGGGAGGTCCGGCTGGTGGGCGGCCTGACCCGCGCGATCAACGTCTGGGTCGAGGCGGACCGGCTGGCCGCCTACCAGCTCCCGATCACCGCGGTCCGCGACGCCCTGATCCGGCAGAACGCCGACATGCCCGGGGGCAATGTCACCGCCGGCCTTCGCGAGTCCTCGCTCCGTACCCTCGGCCGCCTCGCCGACCCGCGGTCCTTCGACGACGTCGTGATCGCCTCCGCCAACGGCGCGCCGATACGGGTGCGGGACATCGGCCGCGCCGAGGACGGCACCGCCGAGCAGCGCTCGGTGGCCCGCCTCAACGGCGTCCCCAGCGTGATCCTCGAGGTCCGGCGGCAGTCGGGGGAGAACACCGTTGCGGTCATCGACGCCGCCAAGGGTAGCCTCCGCCACCTTGCCGCCCAGATCCCGCCCGACGTGCGCCTCGAGGTGATCCGCGACCAGTCTCACTACATCCACGCCGCGCTCCGCGAGATCAAGCTCCACCTCGTCCTGGGCTCGATCCTCGCGTCCCTCGTCGTGCTGGCGTTCATGCGGAGCTGGCAGGCGACCATCATCGCCGCCGTCGCCATTCCGACCTCGGTCATCTCGGCCTTCGGGACGATGTACGCCCTCGGCTTCACGCTCAACAGCGTGACGATGCTGGCCCTTGTGCTGATGGTCGGCATCGTCATCGATGACGCCATCGTCGTGCTCGAGAACGTCTTCCGCTTCGTCGAGGAGAAACGGATGACGCCGTTCGAGGCCGCCAGGGCCGCGACCGCCGACATCGGCCTCGCCGTCATGGCGACCACCTTCAGCCTGGTCGTGATCTTCCTCCCGGTCTCCTTCATGTCGAGCGTGTCGGGGCGGTTCCTCTACCAGTTCGGTGTCACGGCGGCGGTCTCGGTGCTGGTGAGCCTGCTCGTGTCCTTCACGCTCACGCCGATGATGAGCGCCCGGATGCTCCGCACGGGCGGCGGCGCGGGCCAGGAGGGCGCCGCGTCCCGCCGCGGGTTCTACGCCTGGCTCGACCGCGGCTACGCCTTCACCCTGCGCCTCGCGATGCGTCATCGCTGGGTGGTGGCCGCCCTCTGCCTCGCCGTCATCGGCGCCTCCTGGCCCGTCTACGGCTGGGTCAAGCAGGAGTACACGCCGAGCGACGTGGACGAGAGCGAGTTCCAGGCGACCATCAACGGCCCCGAGGGCATCTCGATGCCCGCGATGGACGAGGCGGTCCGGGCCATCGGCGACGAGGTCCGCGCGGTGCCGGGCGTCGCGACCGTCCTCGTCACCGCGGGCGGCGGCTTTCTCGGCCGCATCAGCCAGGGCAACCTGTACGTGCGCACCACGCCCCACGAGGAGCGCACGCTGGGCCTGGGGCGGATCTGGGACGCCCTGCGGCGCGGCGACCCGCTGGCCGCCTTCCGCGGCAACTTCACCCAGCGTGAGGTGATGCAGCAGGTGCGCCAGCGCCTCCGGAAGTTCCGCGACTTCCGCATCCTCGTGCGCAATATCCCCGGCTTCAACATCGGGGGAGGCAGCTTCGACATCGACTTCGTCCTGCGCGGGCCGGACCTCGAGTCACTCGTGCGCTACGCCGAGGATCTGCGCACGCGCGCCATCGCGCTCGGCGGCATCGCCGATCCCGACACCACCCTGCGCCTCGACCGGCCGGAGCTGCGTGTCCGCATCGACCGCGCGCGCGCGGCCGACCTGCACGTGGACACCGAGCAGATCGCCACCGCGCTCCGCCTGATGGTGGGCGGCGACACCGAGGTGTCGCGCTTCCGCGATCCCACCACCAACGAGGACTACTTCGTCCAGCTCCGGCTCTCCGAGCAGGGCCGGGGTGACCTGGGCACGATCTCGCGCCTCTTCGTCTCGCGGCAGAACGGCGGGGGCGGCCCCGGCAGCCTCGTGCGGCTGGACAACGTCGTCGAGATCGTTCCGGGCTTCACCGCCTCCCGCATCGACCGCTCGGACCGGCAGCGCGAGGTGCGCCTGCGCGCCGTCGTGCTCCCTGGCCACGGCCAGGCGGACCGGATTGCCGCCCTGCGCGGCGCCGTCGCGCAGATGGGGCTCCCGGCGGCGTACTCGACCGCCATCTCCGGCCGGGCGCGCGAGCTCGAGCGGACCTTCACCGAGTTCCTGTGGGTGTTCCTCCTCTCGGTGATCTTCATGTACATGATCCTCGCCGCCCAGTTCGAGAGCCTGATCCACCCGTTCACGATCCTGCTCTCCCTGCCGCTGTCCGTGCCCTTCGCCCTGCTCTCGCTCTGGTACACCGGGAACACGCTGAACCTCTACTCGGCCCTCGGCGTCCTGGTGCTCTTCGGCGTCGTGAAGAAGAACGCCATCCTGCAGATCGACCACATGAACAACCTGCGGGCCGATGGCATGGAGCGCATGGCCGCCATCATGCAGGGCAACCGCGACCGCCTCCGACCCATCCTGATGACCACGCTCACCCTCGTGGCCGGGATGCTCCCGCTGTGGGTGGGGACGGGGCCCGGCGCCGAGGAGCGCCGCTCCATCGCCGTCGTGGTGATCGGCGGCCAGACGCTCTCGCTGCTCCTCACGCTGCTCGTGACGCCGGTCGCGTACTCCATCTTCGAGGACGCGGCCCGCGCCCTGGGACGGGTGCCGAGCTTCGCCCGCCGCCGGCCGGCGCTCGGGGGGCGCCGCTGGCGCCTCCGCCCGCGCGGCGAAGACGGGCGGTGACCAGCAGCCTCTATCGGTCCCGGGCCGCCGCCGACGCGTCCACCACGCGGACCGATCGGGCGACTTTCTCCAGTGGACGCCGCTCGAACACGACCTCGACCGTCATACCCTCGCGGAGCTCCTCGAGCGCGGCGACCTGACCGGCCCCCTGGATGCGTGATACGCTCCATCACATCGTTCCGCCATGCTGATACCGTCGACGGCGCAGAGCGGCACCACGACAGAGGGCGGCACCGGGGCTCGTCGTGTAGGAGTTACAGAGTACGCGTGTAACTCCTTCCCTGTTTTCTGCGTGCCGTCTGGCGCGCGCCCTCCCGGGCGCGTCCGAAGGCTCCGCAGGACCGTGTATTGCGGCCAGGACTGACGGAGCTGGCATCGATGTTGCCCTGTCGTGCCGGAAGCGTGGCCGGCTGGTGCACTGGACAAGGGCCCGCGATCGTGGCAGATCAGCCGTGAGAACCCTCGAGCGGGGCTCGACGGTGAGGGCGAGCTCCGAGACCAAGGATGGCACCAAGGTCGTAACCGATATCCAGATCATTCCCGGCCGCTAGCCTGCGGCCCGCGGGCGACCCGACTCAGCAGGCGGGGCGGAGGTCCACCCCGGATCTCCGCCCCGCAAGCGTGCGTCAACCGCAACGGAGCACCGTGGCCATGGCCCGATACGTTTGTGTCGTGTCGCGAGACCACCCGCTGCTGGTCGGATACATGATGGTCGCGCTGGCAGGCGACACCTCCGCGCGCGACGAGATCCAGATCGTGCTGGACCGCCGCCGCGAGCCCGGCGACTCCGTGGGCGGAGCCGACCACCCCGCCGGTCCCGATCGCCGACAACCCCGAGGCGTCGAGGCGGCCCTGCGCGGGCGTCCATACGTCCTGGTGCCCGAGACGGCGGAGTCGCCCAGCCCCCGCAAGCGCCGGTTCACGGTGGCCAGGGCAACCGGGCCCGACCGACGCTCCCGCGCCAGCGTCCGGTGGCCGTTGACGGTGGCGCTGGGCCTTCTCGGCGCCGCCATAGTGGCTCTGGGCGCCTTGACGCTGTTGCCGCGCCTCGGCATCGAGAGCCCGTCGGGACCGATCGCACCGGTGCCCTCCCGGGAGCGGGGCGCGGCGGACGTGGCGGAGACCCCTCTCCGCGAGCAGCAGGAGGCACCGCCCGGCCTCTCTGCCGCGCCCGGGCGAGATGCCTCCGGTCCCTCGACACCGGCAGCGGAAAGCGGAGCCCGGGAGGCGCCGCCTCTCTTGCCGCCGCCCCGGGCGGCCGCCCCCTCGGCGTCGTCTGGCGCCGCGCAAGTGGAGAGCCCGACCGGGAGCGCGCCCGCGTTCCCGGGGCTGCCGCGCGTCGACATGGCCAGCCGGCGCCAGGGGCGCGCCGGGAAGGGGAGCATCGTCTACACTGCGCGCGTCAGGGATCCCGGCGGCCAGCCTCTCAAGGGCGCCGACGTCTCGCTCCACGCCGTGCTCTCCGACGGCACGCGGCGGGAGATCCGCCTCCGACCGACCTCCGGGCCCGGGGTGTATCGGGGGACGGTGTTTGTGGGTGCCAGGCTCCCCGCTGAGCTTCGCGTCCGCGTCGTCCTCGGTGGCAGCCGGTTCGAGGTGCCCGTCGAGCCATAGCCCGGAGTCCCGCGCCCTGGCGATGTCCCAGCAGTCCCCCTTTCCCGTCGAGGCGCGCGCTGGCAGTCGGGTGCGATGCGAGTCCTAGTCAGCCAGGCTCGCGAACAGGGCCGTGCTCAGGTACCGCTCGCCGAAGGATGGGATGATCACGACGATGAGCTTCCCCGCGTTCTCGGTCCGCCGCGCGACCTCCACCGCTGCCCAGAGGGCCGCCCCGGAGGAGATGCCCACCAGGAGGCCTTCCTCGCAGGCCGCCCGGCGGGCCGTGGTGAGGGCGTCGTCGTTCTTCACCCGGATGATCTCGTCGTAGATCTTGGTGTTGAGCACGTCAGGGACGAAGCCCGCGCCGATGCCCTGGATGGGATGGGGGCCCTTCGGCCCGCCCGAGAGGACCGGGGAGGCGTCGGGTTCCACGGCCA
Source organism: Candidatus Rokuibacteriota bacterium (assembly GCA_016188005.1). Classification (NCBI taxonomy): domain Bacteria; phylum Candidatus Rokuibacteriota; species Candidatus Rokuibacteriota bacterium. The sequence goes on from JACPIQ010000027.1 coordinate 59,914, forward strand.
CGCACTTGAAGGCGGGCTTGCGTGCCTTGATGACCTCGCCGATGCCGGTGATCGTTCCGCCGGTGCCGATGCCCGCCACGAGGACGTCGGCCTTCCCGTCAGTGTCACGCCAGATCTCCTCGGCCGTGGTCCGCCGGTGGATCTCGGGGTTCGCCTCGTTCTTGAACTGCTGCGGGATGAAGTAGCGCGGGTCGCTCGCCGCCAGCTCCTCGGCCCGCTTGATGGCTCCGGCCATGCCTTCGCTGCCCGGGGTGAGGATCAGCTCCGCGCCGTAAGCCCGTAGGAGCATTCGGCGCTCCTTGCTCATCGTCTCGGGCATGGTGAGCACCAGCTTGTAGCCGCGGGCGGCACAGACGAAGGCCAGGGCGATACCGGTATTGCCGCTGGTCGGCTCCAGGACGACGGTGTCCGGCTTGATCTGGCCCGCCTTTTCGGCGGCGTCGAGCATCGCCACGCCGATGCGGTCCTTGACGCTGTGGGCGGGGCTGTAGAACTCGAGCTTGGCCACCACCTCGGCCTGGGCGCCGTCGGTCAAGCGGCGGATCCGTACCAGGGGGGTGTTGCCGACCAACTCGGTGACATCATTTGCGATTCGCAAGGGTGTCCCTCCCGTCCTGGGGTTTTCCCTCGCCCGGCCAAGCTCCGCGGCTTCGTGGCGAGAATGGGGCAATTCTAAAGTTGTCGATCGATATTATCAAGAGTTCAGCGAACAGACCCCGGGACCCGTCACCCGTCGTCTGGCGGGCATGTGGTGCGGGGCAATGGACCGCCGACGCCGATGGCCGGCGGCACTGCTCTCGGACTCCGCCGGGTCGTCCCCGCCGTGTCCGGGGTGCTAGCCTTCGATCTTGAGCCCCTTGGCTCGGTAGTACCGGGCGGCCCCGGGATGGACGGGAATCGTGTTGCCGCGGAAGGCCTGCTCGAGCTTGAGCGTCTTGGCGAAGCCACCGATCTTCCGGAACTCCTCGACGTTGTCCCACAGGCTCGCCGTGATGCCCTCGGCGATCGCGTCCGGCATGGAGGCCGGGACGATGAGCACGGTCACCACGGAGAATGTCTTGTAGTCCTGCTTCATCGCCTTGTATGTCCCGGCCGGGATCGTATCGATGACGAGCCCCGGGATGCGCTGGGTGATCGCCTTCAGGAAGCCGTCGTCCATTGCCAGGAAGCGGAGCGCCATCGAGGTCTCGGCCTCGAGGATCCACGAGGAGGGAGCGCCCGTGTTCCGGAAGATCAGGTCGAGCTGGCCGTTCTTCATCATCTCCGCCGCCGGCCCGTCGCTCACGTACTGGAGCATGCCGCCCCGCTTCTGGAGGTCCTCGATCGAGGAGCCGTAGATCGCCAGCGCATGGCCCACCAGCCGGTGCGTGATGGAGCCCTTCGTGTAGCCCTGGATGCGCGCCGGCTTCGTCGCGATGTCCCGGAACTCCTTGATCGAGTTGTCGGTCATGACGAAGGCGTGCGCAGGGACCGTGTGTAGGGCGGCCAGGAACCGGACATTCCTGGTCTCCTTCCCCTTCCACTGCTCCACGCCGTGGTAGACCTCGTACAGCACGTCGGCGCTGGTGATGCCGAGCTGCGCGCGGTTCTCGTTGATGGTGACGACGTTCGCCACGGTCGCGCCGGGGCTGTTGCTGGCGGTGACGCCCTTGACGCCGCGGTTGATGAGCTCCGCGAGCTTGCTGCCCGTGATGCCCCAGCTCCCTTCCGGGGTCCCGCCGACGATGCGCACGAACCTGTAGCCCTGGGCGTCGGCGTCCGGCACGCCGGCGGCGAGGGAGAGGACGACGGCGGTCGCGAGTCCGAAGACGATGAGCTTCCTCATGGGGTGCCTCCCGCGCCGGACGAGGCCGGCGTTACGTTCGGCCTGGACGGTCCATCCGGCCGGCGATCACGAACACGGCCGCGATCGACGCTGGCAGGAGGATGATGAAGAGGTCGATGTCGACGATCCGCACGTTCCTGGTTCCCGCCACGATCAGGCCGGCCGGAAGCCCGATCAGGGCGCGCGCCTCGACCCTGCTGCCGCGACGCGCCGGCACCTGCCCACACGCTGTCCCGCAGGAAGGGCGGCGCCATCAGTCCCGGAGTCCCCGGGGTAGGGCTCGCGGCCCGAGGGCGGGCGGGCCGGATGGGGGCGGCGATCTCGGCCAGGGTGGCGCCGGTTCTCACCGGGCGTCGGGTCAGGCCGCAGCTCGCATCCTCGAAGGACTCGCTGGATGTCATGGGCAGCTGCGATAGACTACCACGCACGATGGGGCTGAGGACGATCGTCTGTGGGGCCGGGCGTGCGCTGCTCCCTCTCGTCATGGCCGCCGGCCTCGTCGCGGACGTCGCCGCCCAGCCGCCGGGGGGGGAGGCGTGGATCGACGTCCACGTCCACCTCGTCGGCGGACGCGGGCCCGCCCAGGACTACCCCGGCGCCGTCGCCGCGGCCCTCGCGGCGATGGAGCCGGCGGGCATCAAGAAGATGGTCCTGATGCCGCCGCCGCAGGTCAATGGTCCGGCCGCGCCCTACGACCTCGACGCCTTCGCGTGGCTCGCGAAGCGCTACGCCGGCCGCCTCGCCTTCCTGGGCGGCGGCGGCAGGCTGAACCCGATGCTCCAGGAGGCAGCCCTGCCGGTGAGCCCGGCTGTCCGCGGGCGGTTCGAGAAGGAGGCGCGGGCGATCCTCCGGCAGGGCGCGGCGGGCTTCGGCGAGATCAGCGCGCATCACCTGTCGCTGGTGCCCGGGCATCCCTACGAGTCGGTGCCCGCGGACCACCCGCTGCTGATGCTCCTCGCCGACCTGGCCGCCGAGCACGACGTGGTGATCGACCTCCACTTCGACGTGGTCGCGGAGGACATGGCCCTGCCCGGCTGGCTGACGTCCCCGGCGAACCCGCCGCGGCTGGCTTCGAACCTCGCCGCCTTCGAGCGCCTGCTCGAGCACAACCCGAAGGCCCGGTTCGTCTGGGCCCACGCCGGCTCCGACTTTCTCGGCGGCTGGACGGTGGACCTCAGCCGGCGGCTGCTGGACCGGCACCCCAACCTGTACATGAGCCTGCGGCTGGCGCCCGCCCGGGTGCCCGCGAACTACCCGGTCACCCCGGCCCAGGGGATCAAGCCCGGGTGGCTCCAGCTCCTCCGGGACTTTCGCGACCGCTTCGTGATCGGCAACGATCAGTTCATCGCCGCCCCCAGCCTGCACGGCCAGGGCCCCGGCCTCGCCTTCGCCCGCTTCGCGGGGGCGAACCGCGCCCGCACGAGGATCTTCCTCGGCGCCCTGCCGCCCGATCTGCGCCGCCAGATCGGATACGACAACGCCGTCCGTCTGTACAAGCTCCAGGACTGACCGGTGGAGGGAGATTCGAGGCACGCGTCGATGTCCGGCGCCCGCAGGACTGCCGGCCCGGGCGCGCGCCGCCGCGGGCGCTCGATGTCGAGGAGCGCGCGAAGGCGGAGCGCCGCCGGCCGGGTCAGCCCTTCAGGCCGGTCACGGAGATGCCCTTGACGAAGAACCGTTGAAACGCCAGGAACACCACGACCATCGGCAGGACCGTCGCCACGACCGCCGCCATCACCAGGTGCCAGTCGGCGAACATGCCCATGAGGCCGTAGAGCCCGAGAATGACCGTGCGGACATCGTTCTTCTGGAGGAAGACCAGCGGGCCCAGGAAATCATTCCACGTGTTCTGGAACGCGAAGATGGCGACCGCGGCCAGCACGGGCTTCGACAGCGGAAGCATGATCCGCCACCAGATGCCGATCTCGCTGGCGCCGTCGATCCGCGCGGCGTCCACCAGCTCGGACGGGATCGTGAGGAAGGACTGCCGCATGAGGAAGATGAACAGCGGTGTGCCGAAGAACGCGGGCACGACGAGAGGGAGGAACGTGTTGATCCACCCGAGTTGCTGGAAGAGGACGAAGAGCGGGACCAGGCGGACGATCAGGGGGACCATCAGCGTGCT
>JACPIQ010000028.1 GCA_016188005.1 Candidatus Rokuibacteriota bacterium
CGCTTCCAGTAGTAGTCCGGGTCGAGCAACCAGTTCTCCGACTGGTAGGCCTTGGGATGGTGGCCTTTCAAAGGGACATCCATGATGTCCAGAACGCGAGGATCGCTGCCATCCTCGTACTGGCGTTCGTGTTCGGAGACCGTCTCCGCGATCAGATCCAGCTTCTCGCGGATCTCTCCGTCAAGCGCCTCGGCTGGCACGAATCGCGCGAGCGCGTGATAGTCGGTCTTGCGCATGAGGTTGGGCAGGCCGAGCCTTTCGTAGAACCTCTTGAACAGCGGGTCGAGGAACTCATCGCTCGCCTCGATGTCCGGGCCCCAGGGCGAGGGCCTGTCGAGCGCGGCCAGGGCGGATTCGATCTCGGCGATGCTTTCCTCCATCGCCGTCCGCCACGATGCGCCGAAGAGATCTCCTTGCTCCTCACTCCCTTTCACCTCGGCGAAGGTGTGCAGGGTTTCGCGGGTGCAGAGGTAGTTCTCGAGCTCGCGCTTCTGCCACATGAGCTGCATGAGCTGCGGATCAGGAGGCGGTTCCTGCTCCAGCCGATCGTAGAGGGCGATGCCCGCGAGATCGGGCTTCGCCTCGCGCAGGCCGTAGAAGTGCCTCTGCGCCTCCCGCGGCTGGTTGCCGACGTAATGCACGAACGGGCGCTCGAGGGCCGCCTTGGGAGGGTCGCCCATCCGAGCGGCGAACGCGCGCAGGATCGCGAGATCCGTGGAGCCTTCCAGGTAGAGCACCCAGCCGACCTCCTCCGCCTGGTAATAGTGCTCGAAGCCGATCTCCTTGAGCGCTTTCAGCACCTGGCTGCCGCGGTCGTCGATGCGGTGCGGCTTGCCGACAAAGGCGATCACCACGTCGCGGTCCGCCGCCTCGTTGAGAATGACCTCGGAGTGGCTGGCGGCGATGATCTGGCTGCCTGTCTCCGCGGCCGTCTCGGCGAGGACCTGGTAGATCTGCCGCTGGCGCAGGATCTCCAGATGCGCATCCGGCTCGTCGAGGAGCAGCACCGCGCCGGGGTTTACCGTCATGTGGGCGAGCAGCAACAACGTCTGCTGCTGGCCGCGGCCGCTGGAGGAGATGTCGAGCCGGACGCTGCCCCGCGCGTGGTAGGACATCACGATCTCGCCCCGCTCCCGGATGTATTCCGGCGGATCGAGCCGCGAGCCGAACAGGGCTTCCATCCGCTCCGTGATCCGCTGCCACCTGGCGTCCCCCTCCTCACTCTGCAGCACCTGGTAGCAGAGGTTGCGCATGACCTCGGCGGTGCGTCCCTCGCCGAGACGGACGTTGATCGCGCCCTCGTCGAGCCGGGTCTCATTCGCCGCGAGGCCGGACATGGGAGGCAGGTAGGCAATGCGGGTCCGAGCTGCTTCCGGCGGAACCTCCATCCGCCCGCCATCTGCCGAGGGCAGGGAGCGACAATAGAGTGACTCCTCGTTGGCGTAGTAGAACTCCAAACCGCATTTCCAGGGCTTGCCACCGGACACACCCTCGACGGTCACGTTGATGTAGACCTTTTTCGTTCCAGCGCCGCGCGCGGTTTCCTGTGTGTGCAAATCGCGCCAGAGCAGGTTCGCCGCCGGCACCGGGACCGTGATGAGGTCCCGCCGGTTGATGGTTACCCCAGGGCGTTCCTTCGGTACGTTGCCGGCGCCTCGCTTTTCGACCCACCGCTTGACGCCGATGTCCAGAGGCCGAGCGCCTGCAAGGCCGATGTCTTGCCGGCGTTGTTGGGGCCAATGAGCACCACGCGGTCGCCGAGCTCCAGGTCGATTTCGTCGAACAGCTTGAAGTTCCTGACCGACAACCTCGTGATCACGGGTGGTGCCCTCTCACGCTGGCCTCCCCGCCCCGGCCGGCAGCCGCCGCGGAGGTTGGCCCTCACATAGCATGGTCGGCTGCCCATGCCGGACGGACTTCTCCCGCGCCGACGCCTCGTTGATCGCCTTCAGCGGCAGCGCCACCTCGATGAGCTTCTTACGGGTGGTCATTGCGTCGGATCCTTTGGCGCCGCCCCGAGACGCACCATAGAAGTCGTGCTATTCCAGGGTGTTACGGCGATATGGCGCAATCTTATGGCGCAAAAGCGGATTTCCGGTGCGGTCCGCTGCACCATTCATTCGCCTCCGTCCGCGAGCCAGCGTGCCCCGCGGCGCAGTCCGACGAGCCGCACGCGCCCTTCGCGGCGCAGCTCTGCGAGCAGACGCTTGAGCTGATCCCGCGACTGGGCCGGGAGGACCTGCTGCAACTCGGATAAGGGACGGTGACGAGGCAATCCGGCAGGATGCCACGCAGGGCCGCGTTCGGCGTGAGGTCTTCGAGTCTCATTTTGTCGGGAGGTCCTGAGCTGGACGCGTGCGGAGGTTCTCGGCAAGAGGGGTGTACTCGTCCACGTTTATTCTGCTCACGCCACCCATCCGCCCTGGGCCTCCTCCCCAATGGTTCGCCGTGTCTGCGACAGGATAGGACACAGGACAGGGTCTCGGCCATTGGTGTTTTCCCTTACCCCCACGCCCAGCACTTGCTCTTGAACTGGAACTCCCTACACCGCCACCCCCCGGCCCGGCCCCCCCCTACGCCCGCCGCGATCGGGTCGCCCGCCGCGCTGGCCGCGCCCTCGGACCCTCGCCGGTACTCCGCTTCAGCCCACGGCCGCTCCGTGTCTGCGCCGGAGGGGCTGGCCGTCCCGCAGGCGCCGGCTTGGCTCCGTCAGCAGATCCCAGTCGCGGGTGAAGAACACTCGCCTCCGCGCAGGGGAGAGAGAGCGGGCGGAAGTTCGATCCACGAGGGTCTGGGCGAGACGGTGACCGAGCCGGTAGAGGACGGCATTCAGCGGCGCCTCGCCGCGCTGCAGATGCTCGACGCGCCCGTCTCCGGCTGACGCGGATCAGCGGGAGGGCCCGGAGGGCCCGGGCTACTCCTGGAACTTGTTGACGATGGGCAGGCGCCAGTCCTTGCCGAAGGCCCGCGGGGTGATCTTGATCCCGATGGGCCCCTGCCGGCGCTTGTACTCGTTGCGGTCCACCAGGCGGATGACGCGCCTCACCGTCGCCTCGTCGAAGCCCGCGGCCACGAGGTCGGCCAGCCCCTGATCGCTCTCCACGTAGCCCTCGAGGATGGCGTCGAGCTCCGGGTAGGGGGGCAGCGTGTCCTGGTCCTTCTGGTCGGGGCGCAGCTCGGCCGAGGGCGGGCGCTCGAAGATCGAGCGCGGGATCAGCGCGCGCCCCGCCCGGGCGTTGGCGTGCGCCGCGAGCTGGTACACCACGGTCTTGGGCACGTCCTTGATCACGGCGAAGCCGCCGGCCATGTCGCCGTAGAGCGTCGTGTAGCCCACGCCGATCTCGCTCTTGTTCCCGGTGGTGAGCACGAGCCAGCCGAACTTGTTCGACAGCGCCATGAGGTAGTTGCCGCGAATCCGGGCCTGGACGTTTTCCTCGGTGAGGTCTTCCTTGAGCCCCTTGAAGGGCCGGGCGAGCGCGCGACGGTAGGCCCGGAACACGCCGGTGATCGGCAGCCGCAGGAAGTCGACGCCGAGATTCCTCGCCAGCCGCGCCGCGTCCCGCCGCGTGCCCGCGGAGGAGTACGGCGAGGGCATGGTCACCCCCGTCACGTTCGCGGGGCCCAGGGCGTCCGCTGCGATGGCGGCCACCAGCGCCGAGTCGATGCCGCCGGAGAGCCCGATCACCACGTGGTTGAAGCCGTTCTTCCTCACGTAGTCCTGCGTCCCGACGACGAGCGCCCGGTAGATCTCCTCCAGCCGCTCCACGGGGGCCGCCTCCCGCGGCGACAGTGGGGGCCGCTCCCGCGCGGGGAGCGCCGGCAGCGAGATCCGCCGGGCCGCGTCCGGGCTCCGCAGCTTCTCCTTCCGCCGGCGTGAGTCGTGGAGCCGGGCGCGGAAGACCTCGTCGAGGTCCAGATCCGCCACCACAAGCTCCTCCTCGAAGGCCGCGCCACGGGCCGCGGGCTCGCCCCGCTCGTTGAAGATGAAGGACTGGCCGTCGAAGACCAGCTCGTCCTGCCCGCCCACGGCATTGACGAAGGCGAGGCAGACGAGGTCGTCGGCGGCGCGCGTGGCGAGCATCTGCTCGCGGAAGCGGGCCTTGCCCGCGTGGTAGGGCGAGGCGTTGATCGTGACCACCAGCTCGGCGCCGGCCAGGGCCTGGGCCGTGGTGGGACCGGTCGGGTACCAGATGTCCTCGCAGATGTTGGCGGCGAGCACCGTGTCGCCCACGGCGAAGATCGGGCACTCGGTCCCGCACTGGAAGTAGCGGTTCTCGTCGAAGACACCGTAGTTGGGCAGGTACTGCTTGTGGTAGGTGCCGACATGCGCGCCGTCGTGGAGCACCGCCGCGGCGTTGAAGATGTCGTCGCGCTTGTCCACGAAGCCGAGCACGGCCGTGATACCGCGACTGCGGGCGGCGACATCCGCCAGCGCCCGGAGGTTCCCCTCGATGAACGCGGGCTTGAAGAGCAGGTCCTCCGGCGGATAGCCGGTGAGGACCAGCTCGGGGAAAGCCACCACGTCGCAGCCCAGCGCCCGCGCGCGCCCCATCCAGTCCACCACCAAGCGCGCGTTCGCCTCGAGGGCGCCGACGGTGGGGTTCACCTGGGCCAGCCCGATCCGGATCCGCCTCACGGGGCTATTCTAGCTCATCGGCGCCGCCTGACCGTCAGAGTCAGGCCGGCCAGGATGAGCGTCCCGCCCACCACCGTGAAGACCGTCAGCGGCTCGCCCAGCCACGCGATCCCCAGGACGGCGCCGGCCAGCGGCTGCACGTTGAGAAAGATGGCCGCCCGGGGCGCCGGGACGCGCTCCAGCGCGTAGTTCCAGGCGAGATAGCCCAGGGCCGTGATCACCACCGCGAGGTAGAGGACCCCGGTGATGGCCTGGCCGGTCCAGACGGGGCGGTGGCCGCCGTGCCACTCGAGCAACGCGAGCGGGACCATGGCCGCCGCGCCCCAGGCGATGGACCACGCCGTGACGGCCATGGCCGAGTGCCGGAGGAGGAGGCCCCGCCCGAGGAGCGAGTAGGAGGCGTAGGCGAGCCCGGAGCAGACCAGGAGCAGGTCGCCGCGCCAGTGGGGCGCCACCGTGCGGGTGAGGCCGGGGACGCCGTTGACGACGACCAGCGCGGCCCCGCTCAGCGTCATCGCCGCGGCCAGCGCCTCCCGGCGATGCAGGCGCTCGCCCAGCAGGAGCGGGGACAGCAGCATCAGCGAGATGGGCTCCACGGTGATCAGCAGCGCCGCGTTCGTCGCCGTGGAGCGCACCAGGCCCCAGTGGGCGAACGCGAAGGCGCCGGCGAAGCCCAGTAGGCCCATCCAGAAGAGGTTCCAGCGGTCGGTGGACACGAAGCGTCGGGGATCCCCCCGGCGAATCGCGAGCGCGACCGGGACCAGGATCGCCGAGCCGATGACGAGCCGGGCGAGCGCCAGCGTGGCGGGACCCACGTCGGCGAGCACGACGCGCGTGGCGGAGTACGAGGTGGCGTAGATCAGGTTCGCGAGGAGCAGGACGGTCTCGGCCATCAGCACGGCGGCGATGATACGCTATACTTCGAGGCGTGAAGGCGAAGAACCCGTGGCTCCCCTCCGAGGTTCAGCCCGGCCAGAGCACCGCGCCCTGCCCGAGCTGCGGCGCACGCGCGTCGATCCCCTGGACGCTCAGGCGCGACCCCCAGCGCGTAATCCTTCTCCGCACGTGGGTCTGCACCGCCTGCCAGAGCACCGAGGAGCGCCCCGAGCCCGAGTGACGCGGGGGCGGGCGCGGTCAGGCCTGATTGACCTGGTCGATCAGCCGGCGCAGGCGGCCGAAGTTCGCTCGCGTGAAGGGCAGGACGAGCCGGGGGAGCTCGGGGAACTCGTCCCCTTCGGCCGGGAGCGGGCCCGGCGCCAGCGTGGCGGGTCCCGCGAGGATGTCGGCGAAGCGCGCGCTCAGATCCGCGACGGCGTCAGGCGCCAGGGGCCTGCGCAGGCGGACGACGAGCTGGTCCCCCACGTAGCGCTTGGAGTGGAGGACCCGGTAGAAGCCCTCGATCTCGGCGGCGGCCGCCTCCACGTCGTCGGTCATCCGGAAGATCGCCGTGTCGTCCGGCGAGATCAGCCCCGCCGCCGCCATCTCGCGCTCCACCAGGTCCCTGACGCCCCGCCAGTACGTCCCCCCCGGCGCGTCGACGAGCACGATGGGCACCAGGGCCGCCTTGCCGGTCTGCACCAGCGTCAGCGTCTCGAAGGCCTCGTCGCAGGTGCCGAAGCCGCCCGGGAAGTAGGCCACGGCCTGCGCCTCCCGGACCAGAAAGAGCTTGCGGGTGAAGAAGTACTTGAACGTGATGAGCTTGGGATCGTCGGCGATCCAGGCGTTGGCTTCCTGCTCGAACGGCAGCCGGATGTTGAGGCCGAATGAGCGCTCGCGCCCCGCCCCTTCCTGGGCGGCCCCCATGACGCCGCTCCCCGCTCCGGTGATCACCATCCAGCCCGCCTCGGTCATCCGCTTGCCGAAGTCGTAGGCCTGCCGGGACACGGGGTGTTCTGCGGGCATCCGCGCGGAGCCGAACACCGTGACCTTCGGCACGTGCCGGTAGGGCGCGAACACCTTGAAGCCGTACCGCAGCTCCTTCAGCGCGGAGTTCGTGATCTTGAGGTCCGCGACCTCCGCGCCGTCCTCGAACAGCTTGAGGACGCTCGTGAGCATCTCGGCGTAGAGGCGCCAGCTGGCCTCGGGGACGCGGAGCTGCTCCAGGAGGACGTCCAGCTGGCGGTTGGCTTCCTCGGACTGCAGGTGGTAGCGGCGCTCGGCGGTCATGGCCAGAGTATACACGGGGCGCGCACGCCGCCCGCGCGTTCGGCGCCCGAGCGTCAGACCTGCGCGGCGAGCCAGTCGCGGAGCCGCCCCGCGATCTCGTCCCTCACGCGCCGGAAGACGCCGAGGCGCTCCTCGTTCGTTCCCGGCGCGGCCGACGGGTCGTCGAGGCTCCAGTGGATCCTGGCCGCCGCCGCGGGGAATGCCGGGCAGCGCTCCCGGGCGCCGTCGCACACCGTGATCACGTGGTCCCACCGCTGGTCGAGAAAGCGCTCGAAGGTCTTCGAGGCGTGGTGGCCGATGTCGATCCCCAGCTCGGCCATGGCGCGGACCGCGAGCGGATGCACCCGCGTCGCCTCGGTGCCGGCGCTGGCGGCCTCGAAGCGGTCACCGGCCAGGTGGCGGAGGAGCCCCTCCGCCATCTGGCTGCGGGCCGAGTTGTGGGTGCAGACGAACAGGACGCGCCGGGGCGTCACGCCGCGCCCGCCGAGCGGGGGGCCTGGACCGCCGGCGCGCTGAACCAATCCCGGGTCCGGTTGCAGAACGAACAGACCGACAGCATCACCGGGACCTCCACGAGCACCCCGACCACCGTCGCCAGGGTCGCGCCAGAAGTCAGGCCGAACAGCGAGACGGCCGTGGCCACGGCGAGCTCGAAGAAGTTGCTGGCGCCGATGAGCGCCCCGGGCGCCGCCACGGCATGGCGGACCCGGAACCAGCGCGCCAGCCCGTAGGCCAGCCCCGAGTTGAAGTAGACCTGGATCAGCAGGGGGACGGCGATCAGCAGGATGTGCAGGAGCTTGCCCAGGATGACCTGCCCCTGGAACGCGAAGATGAGCACCAGGGTCGCGAGCAGCGCGGCGACGGACACGGGGCGCAGGCGCGCGAGGAACACCTCGTTGAACCAGACGGGGCCGCGCCGCCGGAGCACGAGCGCGCGGGAGGCGGCTCCCGCGGCGAGCGGGATGACGATGTAGAGCCCGACCGAGTACAGGAGCACGTCGTACGGCACCGTGATGCTGGACACCCCGAGCAGGAAGATGACGATCGGCGCGAAGGCGACCAGCATGATGAGGTCGTTCAGCGCGACCTGGACGAGCGTGTAGGCCGGATCGCCGTCGGTGAGGTAGCTCCAGACGAACACCATGGCCGTGCACGGCGCGGCGGCGAGGATGATGGTCCCGGCCAGGTACTGATCCGCCAGCTCCGGCCCGAGGATGCCGGCGAAGAGGCCCTTGAAGAAGAGCCAGCCGAGCGCCGCCATGCTGAAGGGCTTGACGAGCCAGTTCACGAACAGGACGATGGCGAGCCCCCGCGGCTCGCGCCCCACCCCCCGGACGGCGGCAAGATCCACCCGGAGCATCATCGGGTAGATCATGAGCCAGATCAGCACCGCGATGGGGAGGTTGACGCGGCTCACCTCCCAGCGGCTCAAGAGCCCGACGAGGCCGGGGCTGGCGGTCCCGAGGGTCACGCCGGCCGCGATGCAGAGCGCGACCCAGAGCGAGAGGTATCCCTCGAACCAGCCGAGCCGCTTCGGCTCCCCTCCCCCGCTCACGGCGCGGGCTTGCGGGCCCGCACGAAGGCGCTCATGAACTTGCCGTCCACCGCGGGGGCGATGGCGTCGGCGTCGATCCCCGAGCCCGCGAGGAGCTCCCGCGCATCCTCCACGCGGTACACGCGCGTGGGCTCCACCTCGATGGCCTCGAAGCCCGCCTTGGCGAGCTTGGCGCGATACTCCTCCTCCTGGAGCGCACCCGCGACGCACCCCATCCAGAGCTCCACGCTCCGCCGGATCTCGGTCGGGACCTCGCCGCGCACGACGATGTCCGAGACCGCGAGGCGCCCGCCCGGCTTGAGCACCCGGAAGGCCTCGGCCAGGACTCGGTCCTTGTCGGCCGACAGGTTGATGACGCAGTTGGAGATGATCACGTCCACCGTGTGGTCCGGCAGCGGGATCTGCTCGATCTCGCCCCTGAGGAACTCCACGTTCTCGACGCCGGCCTTCCGCTGGTTCTGCCGCGCCAGCGCCAGCATCTCGTCCGTCATGTCGAGCCCGTAGGCGCGGCCCGTGGGCCCCACGCGGCGGGCCGAGAGGAGCACGTCGATGCCGCCGCCCGAGCCCAGGTCGAGGACCACCTCGCCGGGCTTGAGCTCGGCCAGCGCCGTGGGGTTCCCGCAGCCGAGCGAGGCGGCCACGGCCTCGGCCGGCAGGGCCGCGGTCTCGCCGGCCGCGTACAGGTTCGAGGTGATGGGATCACACTCCCCCCGCGACGAGGCCGACCCGCAACACGAGCTCCCGCTGGAGGCCACGCGCAGCGCGGCCTTGCCATACTTCTCCTTCACCAGCTCCTTGATCTCCCGCTCAGCCATCGGTTGTCCTCCTCTGTGTGGCCGGCCCGCAGGTGGCCGGCGGTGGGTCACCTTCCGGTCAGCAGCAGGCCGTGAGCAGTCGCACCAGCGCGGTGGCGGTGTCCCGCCTCACGGCGTAGTAGACGTAGCGCTCGTGCCGGCGGCTCTCCACGAGCCCCGCGCGCCGCAGCACGTCCAGATGGTGGGACAGCGTGGGGCCGGGCACCTCCACCGCCTCCTGGATCTCTCCCGCCGGCACCTCGCGCCCCGCGCGGACCAGGAAGAAGAAGACCTGCAGTCGCGTCAGGTGGGCCAGGGCCTTGAAGGCCTCCGCGTGCACGGGATGGGCCTCCAGCTTCGAGAGCGGCAGCGGGACCGCCGATTTCATATTTCGAAATCTATACAACTATCGAATCGATGTCAAGGGGCTTGCGCGGGGACCAGTTCAGCAGGCTACCAGCGGCGCGTCTCGCCCAGCTTGAAGACCCAGGCCCGCGCCGGGTCGATCCCGCGGCGGCGGGTCTCGGCGAGCATGCGGCCGGGCGGCTCGTCGAGCGGCTCCTCGGCGAGATCGAAGGTGCCCCAGTGGATGCCGAGGAGCGTGGTGGCGCGCAGGTCGAGGAAAGCTTGCACGGCCTCCTCGGGCGTCGTGTGCACCCGCTGCATGATCTCCGGGGGAAGGTAGGCGCCGATGGCCAGGGCCGCGAGGTCGAAGGGCCCGAGCCGCTCCCCCGCCTCCCTGAAGCCCTGGAAGTAGCCACTGTCGCCGCCGAAGTAAAGGCGCCGGTCGCGGCCGACGACGGCCCACGAGGCCCAGAGCCGGCTGTTGGCGTCCGCAAACGTCCGGCTGCCGAAGTGCTGCGCCGGGAGGCAGTGGAAGGTGACACCCCGATGGGTGAAGGACTGCCCCCAGTCCAGCTCCTCCACCCGCGCCACGCCCTGCTCGCCGAGCCACCGTTTGAGCCCCAGCGGGACCAGGAAGAGCGGGTCGTGGGCCGCCGCCAGCCGCTTCACGGTGTCCAGGTCCAGATGGTCGTAGTGATCGTGAGAGATGACGACGACGTGGATCCGCGGGAGATCCTCGAAGGCGAGCCCGGGCGGGTTCAGCCGCCGCGGTCCCCCCCAGGAGACGGGGCTGGCCCGCGGGCCCCAGTGAGGGTCGGTGAGCACGTTGAGGCCGTCCAGCTGGACCAGGAGCGTGGAGTGGCCGACCCAGGTCACGCTCGGGTTGAGGGCGCCCTCGCGCAGCGCGCGCCCGTCATTGGCGATGCGCGGCGCCTCGTAGCTGCGCGGCGCCACGGTGCTGGCCCAGAGGCGGCGCGCGAAGAAGCTCCAGCGGGTCCACGCATCGGGCCGCCTGAAGGTGGGATCGGGGTTCCGGAACCCGCCCTCGACGTGGTGAGAGGGGCGGCCAGGGAGGGGCTCCCGGCCCACCCCGGCGCATGCCGGGACCAGCCCGAGAACACCCAGAGCCAGGAAGGCGATCGTGGAGCGCCCCACGAGGTCCGAGTCTACCCCGCGCGTCTCGTCCCGCCTAGTCCGGCCGGCGCTCATTCGCGCGCCGGGCCCTGCCGTGGCGCCGGGGCCCGCGGGGCCGCGCCGTGGGGCTCTGGCAAGAGCCCGAGGAGGCGCAGTCGCTTGCGCAGCGTGTTGCGGTTGATGCCGAGGAGGCGGGCGGCCTTGAGCTGGTTGCCGCCGGACAGCGCCAGCGCGTGGCGCAGGAGCGGAAGCTCCGCGCGCGACATCACGGCACGGTAGAGCCGTCCCCGCCCCTCGACGCCCTGCTCCTCGACGAGCGCGCGGAGGACGCTCGCGACGAGGCGATCGAACTCATCTGCGAGACGGGGTTCGCCCATGCGGGGAAGCGTCCTACAGCTTGCGGAGATCCAGGGGAGGGAGCCCGAGCAGCCGCTGACGGCAGAGCGCCCAGAGTCGCTCGACACAGCCCTGGAGCGCCGGCGCCGTCGGCGCCAGCAGCCTCGCCAGCACACCGCCGCGCGCCAGCGGCGTCACGCCGTGGCGGAACTCTCCCCCGGGCGCGGCCAGCGCGGCGCGCAGGTCGTTCACGAGGGCTCCCCAGTCCCGAGCCGAGCGGGACAGCGCCGCCAGCGTCGCCACGTAGGCCATGCCCTCGGCGCCGCCGAGCCCCCCGGGCCAGCCGCGCCGGGCGTCCCCGGCATCGAGGCGGACCCGCTCGACAAGGAGCGGCCCGCACGGATCGCTCACCACCGTGGCGATGTCCAGCGCGCCGAAGCCCCACGCCTCCCCGCGAGAGACGCGCCCCACGGCCCAGGCGTCCAGCAGGATGGCCGTCGCCTCGTCGGCCAGGACGATCTCGGTGCTCTGCTCGAGGCGCGCCCCGGGGGACGGGATCAGGTGGCCCGGCAGGTACTCGAGCGCGGCGCCGGCCCCGACCGTGGCCCTGAGGCGCTGCATCGCCGGCGCGCCCGCCGTCCGGTACACGCGCGTCGCGGCCGGCGTCGTGAGGCAGACATGGGCGCCCGGCCCGACGGAGACCACCGTGTCGAGCCGGTCGCCGCCCAGGAGCCCGCCCGTGGGGTTGAGCAGCATCAGCGTGGCGACTCCGGTGCCGTCGAGGTCCATCGGCTCCAGCGCCTGGAGCGGCAGCGTGAATCTGCGCTCCGTCAGCACCGTCCCGGGGCCGCGCCGCTCGAAGCCCAGATGGAGGCTGCCATCACGACCCACGCGCCGCGGGAGGCGTGGACCCGCGGCCGCGCGCTCAGGGCTCGAAGAGCAGGTCGCGGCGAATCCAGTCCACCACGCTGTCGGCGCCGGCGCCGTCACGGAGATTGGTGAAGACAAACGGGCGGTCTCCTCTCATGCGCCGGGCGTCGCGCTCCATCACGGCGAGGTCGGCCCCCACGTACGGGGCGAGGTCGATCTTGTTGATGACGAGCATGTCCGAGCGGGTGATGCCCGGCCCCCCCTTGCGGGGGATCTTGTCTCCCTCGGCCACGTCGATGACGTAGATCGTGGCGTCCACCAGCTCCGGGCTGAACGTGGCCGCGAGATTGTCGCCGCCGCTCTCCACGAAGAGCAGCTCGAGGTCCGGGAAGCGCGTCAGGAGCCGGTGCACCGCCTCCAGGTTCACCGAGGCGTCCTCGCGGATCGCCGTGTGGGGGCAGCCGCCCGTCTCCACCCCCACCACCCGCTCCGCCGGCAGCGCGCCGCGGCGGATGAGGAACTGCGCATCCTCCTGGGTGTAGATGTCGTTGGTGATGACGGCCAGGTCATAGCGGCGCTGGAGTCGGCGCGCCAGCGTCTCCACCAGCGCCGTCTTCCCCGACCCCACGGGGCCGCCCACGCCGATCTTGAGCGGGCGCGGGATGGCGGGCGCGCCGCTCATGACCGGAACAGCCGCATCTCGAGCCCCTCGTGGCGGATGCCCGCCAGCTCGATCCCGGGGGCGAAGCTCCACATCCCGGACGGATCGCGCGCCGCGGCCTCGCGCGCCAGCCTCTCGATCACGGGATGGAGCCGCCAGAGCAGGCGCTGCCCTTCCAGCTGCCCCATCGGCAGGAGCCGGAGGGCGGCGCCGACCAGCAGCGCCGTCGCCGAGTAGAGGAAGGCGGCGGTCGTCTCCTCCGGCTCCCAGCCCAGCGCGCCGGCAGCCATGCCGAAGGCGACGGCGTGATGGCCCGGGGCGCGCCCCGCGCCCACGGCCGCGAGATACTCCTGGAGCCGGGGCGCCCCGGTGAGCACGGCGGCCACGCGCAGCGTCTGGCGACCCATCTGGCGGCTCCCCTCGCGGAACTCTCGCACGCTCTTCATGGCCTCGAGGGTATCGTCGAGGCTGCAGCAGGCGGCCAGGTCGCCGCGGGCGAAGGCGCGCCGCGCGGCAGCGGCGGCCGTCGCATCGCACGGCCCGGCCGATCCCTCGAGCTGGCTTGCCAGGAACTGCTCCACGCCGGCTGCGTCGGCGACGGCGCCGGCCTGGCAGAGGGCCTCGAGCCCGAAGGAGTGGGCGTACCCCCCGGTGGGGAGCGCGCTGTCGGCGAAGTGGAGCAGCGAGATGAGGCGGGTGTTACTCATGGGTGTGCGCGATGCGCTCGCGGGCATGGCGATCCGGCAGCCTCTCGCCGGCCTCGTGGCGGTGGGAGCCGCGCCCGACGGGATCGAAGACCGCCTGGGACCGCTCCCACGCCACGCCGAGCCTCGTCAGGAGCTGCTCCATGGCGGCGTCGTCGGGAACCAGGAGCGCATCGCCCTGGAGCGCCAGCGGGAAGTGACGGTTCCCCACGTCGAAGGCGATGCGGATGGCCTCGTCGCGCCCGCGCGGCAGGACCGCCAGCACGGGCTCGGGCCGGCCCTCCACCGCGAGGTACCAGTCCGCCTCCACGGCCAGGACATCTCCCGGGCGGAGCACGCTGCCGGTGGGCAGCGCCAGGGCCACCGCGCGGCCCCGCGTCGTGCGCGCGCGCTTGCGGGTCCAGCGCCGCTCCTCCCACGAGAGCTGGAGCGTGTCGCGCTCCTTCCCCGTGAGCGTCCCGGAGGCGACGTGCAGGTGGGGCTCGGTGATGACGATCATCGCGGGATCAGAAGAGGAAGTACCGCTGGGCCATGGGGAGCACGGTCGCCGGCTCGCACGTGAGGAGCTGGCCGTCGGCCCGCACCTCGTAGGTCTCCGGATCCACCTCCATGCGCGGGCAGTAGTCGTTATGGACCATGGCGGCCTTCGTGAGGCCGCGACAGCCGCGGACGGCGCTCACGCGCCGCCCGAGCTTGAGCTGCGCCGCCACGCCCCGGGCCACCGCTGGCTGGGAGAGGAAGGTCACGGAGGTCGCGGAGAGCGCGCCCCCGAAGGCCGCGAACATGGGCCGGTAGCGGACGGGCTGGGGCGTCGGGATCGAGGCGTTGGGATCGCCCATGGCCGCGGTCACGATGAGCCCGCCCTTGACCACGCACTCCGGCTTGACGCCGAAGAAGGCCGGCTTCCAGAGGACCAGGTCCGCGAGCTTCCCCTTCTCCACCGAGCCCACCTCGTGGGCGATGCCGTGGGCGATGGCCGGGTTGATCGTGTATTTGGCCACGTAGCGGCGGGCCCGCACGTTGTCGGCGCGCCCGTCGCCCGGCAGCGCCCCGCGCTGCTGCTTCATCTTGTCCGCCGTCTGCCAGGTGCGCAGGATCACCTCGCCGATGCGCCCCATGGCCTGGGAGTCGGAGGAGAGCATGCTGATGGCGCCGAGATCGTGGAGCACGTCCTCCGCGGCGATGGTCTCGGCGCGGATGCGGGACTCCGCGAAGGCCAGGTCTTCGGGGATCTTCGCGTTCAGGTGATGGCAGACCATGAGCATGTCGAGATGCTCGTCCATGGTGTTGACCGTGAAGGGCATCGTCGGGTTCGTGGAGGACGGCAGGCAGTGGGGCTCCCCGCAGACGCGCAGGATGTCGGGCGCGTGTCCGCCCCCGGCGCCCTCGGTGTGGTAGGTGTGGATGGTCCGCCCCTTGAAGGCGCGGATGGACTGTTCGACGAACCCCGCCTCGTTGAGCGTGTCGGTGTGGATGGAGACCTGCGTGTCCGTCTCCTCGGCGACCCCGAGGCAGGTGTCGATGGCCGCTGGAGTGGTGCCCCAGTCCTCGTGCAGCTTGAGCCCGATGGCCCCGGCCTCGATCTGTTCCCTGAGGGGCTCGGGGCGCGAAGCATTCCCCTTGCCGAGAAAGCCGAGGTTGATGGGCAGTCCCTCCGCGGCCTGCAGCATGCGCTGGATGTTCCACGCCCCCGGCGAGCAGGTGGTGGCGCTGGTGCCCGCCGCGGGCCCCGTGCCGCCGCCGAGCAGCGTGGTGAGGCCCGACGCCAATGCCTCGTCCACGAGCTGCGGGCAGATGAAGTGGATGTGGCTGTCGATGCCGCCCGCGGTCACGATCCGCCCCTCGCCGGCAATGACCTCCGTGCCCGCGCCGATGACGAGCCCCGGGGTGACCCCGGCCATGATGTCGGGGTTGCCCGCCTTGCCGACGCCAACGATGCGCCCGCCACGGACACCGATATCGGCCTTGACGATGCCCCAGTGGTCCAGGATGAGCGCATTGGTGATGACGAGGTCGAGCACGCCGTCCCGCGCGGTGGCGCGCGCCGACTGCCCCATGCCGTCGCGGATCACCTTGCCGCCGCCGAACTTCACCTCGTCGCCGTAGACGGTGAGATCCCGCTCCACCTCGATGAAGAGCCCGGTGTCGGCCAGCCGGACCCGGTCGCCGACGGTGGGCCCGTAGAGATCGGCGTACTGCCGGCGCGGGATCACGAGGGGCATGGCTGCGGCCCCCCCGCGCCGGCAAATCCCTCGCGGGCCGCGCGCGCGACAGCGGCGGCGCGGGCCTCCGGGCCCACCGGCCCCTCGGTCAGCGCGTTGAGCCCGCGCACCTCGCGCGCGCCGGCGAGCTCCACCAGGCTCACCTGCTTCTCGTCTCCGGGCTCGAAGCGCACCGCCGTGCCCGCCGGGATGTTGAGCCGCATGCCGAAGGCCAGCGCCCGGTCGAAGCGGAGGGCGCGGTTGGCCTCGAAGAAGTGGAAGTGCGAGCCCACCTGGATGGGCCGGTCCCCGGTATTGGCCACCGTGACCCGGACCACTGAGCGGCCCGCATTGGCCACGATCTCCCCCTCCCCCAGCACGTACTCACCGGGAATCATCGAATGGGCCGATGGATCGTCACGAGCTTGGTGCCGTCGGGGAATGTCCCCTCGACCTGCACCTCGTCCAGCATCTCGGGGACGCCCTCCATGACGTCGTCGCGCGACAGGATCGACATCCCCTGGGCCATGAGGTCCGACACCGAGCGTCCGTCGCGGATCCCCTCGAGGACCTCGGCGGTGATGAGCGCCAGCGCCTCCGGGTGGTTCAGGCGCACCCCGCGCTGCCGGCGGCGGCGGGCCACCTCGGCGGCGACGAAGACGAGGAGCTTGTCCTGCTCGCGTGGCGTCAGGTGCATGGTCCCCTCAGACGGTGAGATGCTCTCTGACGGCCTCGTGCCGGAGGTCGGCCGTCGCACCCCGCGACACGATGGTCCCCTTGCGCATGATGGCGTAGGAGTCGGCCAGGCGCCAGGCGAACTCCAGATACTGCTCCACCAGGAGCACGCCGATTCCGCGCGCCTTGATCCGCTGGATGGCATCCTCGATCTGGAGGATCACCGAGGGCTGTATCCCCTCCGTGGGCTCGTCCAGGAGGAGGAGCCGGGGCGAGGCCAGGAGCGCGCGCGCGATGGCGAGCTGCTGCTGCTCCCCACCCGACAGCACGCCACCCTTCCGTCCCAGCAGCGACTCGAGCTTGGGGAAGAGCTCGAACACCTGCTCCAGGTCATGCGCCATCCCGTCGGGCGCCGGGGCGGGCCGGCCCCGCTTCCCCATGAGCCCCATGCGCAGGTTCTCCGCCACCGTCAGGCCCGGAAAGATCTCCCGTCCCTGGGGCACGTAGCCGATCCCGCGGGCGACCCGCTCCTCGGGGCGCCGCCCGGTCAGCTCCTCGCCCGCGCAGAGGATCCGCCCTGACCGTGCGGGAAGGAGCCCCATCACGGCCTTGAGTAGCGTGGTCTTGCCGACGCCGTTACGCCCCATGAGGCAGACGACTCCGCCCTCGGGCACCGCCAGCGAGACGTCCCACAGCACCTGGCTCTCGCCGTACGCCGCGCACAGCCCCCGGACCTCAAGCGCCGGCGGCACGGCTTCGCCCCAGATAGACCTCCATCACGCGTGCGTCCTGCTGGACCTGCTCCACGGGGCCCTCGCAGAGCAGCGAGCCCTCGTGCAGCACCGTCACGGTGCGGGCGATGCTGCGCACGAACTCCATGTCGTGCTCGATCACGAGCACCGCGCGCTCGCCGGCGATGGCCTGCAGCAGCCGGCCGGTCCGCTCCGTCTCCTCGTCGGTCATACCCGCCACGGGCTCGTCCACCAGCAACAGCGCGGCGTCCTGCACCATCACCATCCCGATCTCCAGCCACTGCTTCTCGCCGTGGGAGAGCCCCCCGGCGCGGTCGCCGGCCTTCCCGGCGAGCCCGATGCTGTCAAGCGTCCGGCCGATCCGCTCCGCCTGCCCCGCCTCCAGCCGGGCGCGGAGCGTGGCGAGCACCCCCTTGCTCTTCCGGGCCAGCGACAGCTCCAGGTTCTCCCGCACCGTGAGAGTGGCGAAGACCGACGGCGTCTGGAACTTCCGCCCGACCCCCAGCGTCGCGATCTCGTTCTCCCGCCGGCCCACGAGGTCCGTGTGCCGGCCGAAGATGACCCGGCCGGCCGAGGGGGTCACCTTGCCCGAGATGACGTCGAGGAGGGTCGTCTTGCCCGCTCCGTTCGGGCCGATGACCACGCGCAGCTCGCCGTAGTCCATGTAGAAGGTCAGCTCGCGGAGCGCCTTGAAGCCGTCGTAGTCCACCGTGACGTTCTCGAGGTAGATGATCGAGCCGCGGGGGGAGGCGCTCTCTCCCTCACGCCTGAACGTGAAGGAGTCCGCGTCGCGGTTGGGCCTCTTCGCGCCTTCGGCGCTCTCTCCCTCACGCCTGAACGTGGAGGAACCCGCGTCGCGGTTGGGCCTCTTCGCGCCTTCGGCGCTCATCGGGGTGCCCGTTCTGCGGTGGCGCGGGTCAGGGCGGTGTCGTCGGAGCGTCTGTGCAGCAGCGGCGCGAGGTGTCCCGCGAGGCGGTGGAGGGCGCCGGCGAGACCGTCAGGGAAGAAGAGGACCACGCCGACGAACAGCCCGCCGAGCACGAAGAGCCAGAGATCCGGGTACGACGTGGTGAGCACGCTCTGGAGCCAGCTCACCCCGAAGGCGCCCAGCACCGCCCCGCCAAGGGTCCCGCGCCCCCCGACGGCGACCCAGATGATCATCTCGATGGACGGCAGCACGCCGATCTTCGCCGGCGTGATGATGCCCACCTGAGGCACGTACAGCGCCCCCGCCACCCCGGCCAGGGCCGCCGAGACGACGAAGACGAAGAGCTTGAAGGCCGCCGGCGAGTATCCCGAGAAGAGGACCCGGGCCTCGCTGTCGCGGATGGCCACGAGGACCTTCCCGGCCGGCGAGCGCGTGATCCAGCGGCAGAGGAGGTAGGCGCTGCCGAGGCACGCCGCGGTGGCCAGGTACAGGGCGCGCTGGATCCCGGGGTCCTCGAGGGGGAAGCCGAAGATGGTCTTGAAGCCGCTGAGGCCGTTGGTGCCGCCCAAGTTCAGTGAGTTCCTGTTGAACACGAGCCAGGCCGACAGCGCCAGCGCCTGGGTGATGATCGAGAAGTAGACTCCGCGGATCCGGCTGCGGAAGGTGAGGTATCCGAACACGTAGGCCACGACGGCGGGGACCGTGACGACCGCCAGCAGGGTGAAGACGCCGCTGTGGAAGGGGCGCCAGAACAGCGGCAGCTCGGTCACGCGGTTCCACACCATGAAGTCAGGCAGCGCGTTCCGGTACACGCCCTGCGTCCCGATCTCCAGCATCAGGTGCATGCCCATGGCATAGGCGCCGAGACCGAAGAAGACGCCGTGGCCCAGCGACAGGACGCCGGCGTAGCCCCAGATGAGGTCGATGCCGAGGGCGAGGATCGCGTAGGCCAGGAACTTCCCGAACAGGTTCAGCGTGAAGTCGGCGACGTGGAACGGCGACTCCGCCGGCAGCAGGTTCAACGCCGGGAGCGCTGCGAGGAGGAGCAGGCCGATGGCCAGGAGCCCCCAGCGCTCACGCGTCGGCATGGCGCCCCCTGACCGCGAAGAGCCCCGAGGGCCGGCGCTGGATGAAGAGGATGACCGCGACCAGGATGAGCACCTTGCCGTACACCGCGCCCAGCGAGGGCTCGATGACCTTGTTGAGCCCCCCGATCCCGACCGCAGCGAGAATGCTGCCGAGGAGCTTGCCCACCCCGCCCGTGACCACCACCATGAACGAGTCCACGATGTAGTTCTGACCGAGCTCGGGCCCCACGTTGCCGATCTGCGTGAGCGCGCAGCCGGCAAGCCCGGCGAGCCCGGCCCCCAGCGCGAAGGTGCCGGCGTCCACCCACCGGGCGCGCACGCCCAGGCAGGCCGCCATGGCGCGGTTCTGCGTCACCGCGCGGATCCGCAGGCCAGCCGCGGTCTTGAAGAGGAGCAGGTACATGCCGCCGACACAGAGCGCCGCGAGGGCGATGATGAAGAGGCGGTTGTAGGGGAGCTGGAGGCCCACCGCCACGGGGATGCCTCCCGACAGCCAGCGTGGAGAGGTCACATCCACGTTGGCGGCGCCGAACCAGAGCCTGAGCCCCTGCTGGATGATGAGACTCAGTCCCCAGGTGAGGAGGAGCGTCTCCAGCGGCCGCCCGTAGAGGTGGCGGATCACGCCGCGCTCCAGCACCAGCCCGGCGGCGCCGGCCACCAGGAACGAGAACGGCAGCGCGGCGAGGAAGTAGTAGTCGAAGGATCCCGGCAGATGCGCCCGGAACCAGCCCTGCGTCACGAAGGTGGCATAGGCTCCCAGCGCCATCAGCTCGCCGTGGGCCATGTTGATCACGCCCATGAGGCCGAAGACTATGGCGAGCCCGAGCGCCATGAGCAGGAGGATGGAGGAGAGCGAGAGCCCCTGGAAGCCGAGCTCGATTGCCGTGGTCACCAGACTCCAGCGCTCGATGCCCTTGACGGCGTCGGCGGCTGCCTGCCGCACCGCCGCAGACCCGCCGTCGGCCGCGACGTCTCGGAGGCGCTCCAGCGCGCCGACGCTGCGGAGCGTGCCGAGCCGCGCGGCGGCCATGGCCCGGGCCGCATCGTCGCCCCGGGCCAGCCCGATGAGCGCCAGGGCCTCCTCCATGGCGTGGCGCGCCCAGCGATCGCTCTCCCGTCCCAGCGCCTCGGTGAGCACGGGGAGCGCCGCGGCGTCGGCCGCATTCCCCATCTTGGTCGCGGCCGCGCGCCTGACGCGAGGGTCGGGGTCGGCCAGCTGGCTCTGACCGGAGAAGGCGTCGATGAGCGGCCGCAGCGCGAGCCTGAGGCGCCGGCCGGCCGCAACCTCCTCGAGCGTGGCGAGCTCCACCAGGAGCGGCTTGCCGGCGGGCCCGGTGATGGGCTCGCGTCCGTAGGCCGCGAACAGCGGTACCAGAGTCCGATCGCCCTCGGACACCTTGTCGCCGGCGATCACGGTCTCGCGCTGGCCCTGGCGCGCCCAGACATACACGCTGCCCTCCCTGAGCGCCTCGAGGAGCGGCAGGATCTTCCGGTCCCCCGTCTTCCCGAGGGCCACCGCCGCCGCCTCCTGCAGCTCCGGATCCTTGCTGGCGACATCGCTCAGCTGCTTCGCCAGCTCTGGAGCCGGCGCGGCCGCCGCAGGGGCCGCCCAGGCTGCTGCCGGGGCCACGCAGGACCCCGGCAGCAGCGCGAGCGCGACGAGCAGCGAGCGAAGACCCGGGAGCATGAGCTCCGTCTCACGCCCTCTTCTGGTACGTCCCCTTCTGCTTCACCCAGTCGCAGCCCTTGTCCGGACTCGTGTACTGGCTCCAGGGCTCGGCCTTGACCAGCCCCTTCGACCGCGACACCACCTTGAACTGGCCGTCCTTGAGGATCTCGCCGATCAGTACCGGCTTGTAGGTGTGGTGGTTGGCCTCGTCCATCTTGATCTTCCCGCCGGGGGCCAGGAACTCCTGGCCGTACACCGCCTTGCGCACGGCGTCCACCTCGAAGCTCTTCGCCTTCTCCGCGGCCTGCTTCCAGATGTAGACGCCGAAGTACGCCGCCTCCATCGGATCGTCGGTCACTCGCCTGTCGCCGCCGGGCAGGTTGTGCCTCTTCGCATAGGCCTTGAAGGCCTGGACGAACTTCCTGTTCTGCGGCGTGTCCACGGACTGGTAGTAGTTCCACGCTGCGAGGTGACCCACCAGCGCCGAGGTATCCATGCCGCGCAGCTCGTCCTCGGCCACGCTGAAGGCCATGATCGGCGCGTTCTCGCTCCGGAGCCCCTGGTTGGCGAACTCCTTGTAGAAGGGCACGTTGGAGTCGCCGTTGATCGTCGAGAGCACGGCGGCGTTGCCGCCGGAGGCGAAGCGCTTGATCTTGCCGACGATGGTCTGGTAGTCCTGATGGTTGAAGGGCGTGTACTCCTCGGCGATGGAGTCGGCGGGGACGCCCTTGGCCAGGAGGAACGCCCGGAGGATCTTGTTGGCCGTGCGTGGAAAGACATAGTCGGTGCCCAGCAGATAGAACTTCTTGTATCCGCCCCCCTCGCGCGACATCAGGTACTCGGCCGCCGGGATCAGCTGCTGGTTGGGCGTCGCGCCGGTGTAGAAGACGTTCCGCGAGCACTCCTCGCCCTCGTACTGGACGGGGTAGAAGAGCAGTCCGTTGTTGTTCTCGAAGACCGGCAGCACCGACTTCCGGCTCACGGAGGTCCAGCAGCCGAAGGTCACGGCCACCCTGTCCTGCAGGAGCAGCTGCTTCGCCTTCTCGGCGAAGAGGTCCCAGTTGGAGGCGGGGTCCACGACCACGGGCTCGACCTTCCGCCCCAGCACGCCGCCCCTCGCGTTGATCTCCTCGATGGCCATGAGGACCACGTCGCGGAGCGACACCTCGCTGATGGCCATGGTGCCGGAGAGCGAGTGGAGCACCCCGACCTTGATGGAACCGCCCCCCTGCGCCCTGAGGATGGCGGGGAAGCCGAGCCCCACCGCCGCCGAGACGCCAGCGACGGCCGCGGTCTTGAGGAAGTCCCTGCGTGAATGACCTTTCATGTCCTGCTCCTTTCCCGTGACAGGTTCGTGTGGTCTCACGGCATCAGTGCCTGTGGTCCCGGACGACGCTGTCCGTGGAACTCGACCGGCACCAGAGCAAGGGCTGTGCCGCGCGTACGCGATCCGTCTTCTCGCGGGATTACGTGGATATCGCCGGGTCGGGGGCCGGCGGGCGCTGCCCGAAACGTGGGCAACCGACGGAGGGTGCCGAACAATGCGGCAGCAGCGCCCGCCCACGGCGGCGTGGAGCGGTACCTCCTGTGGGGGCACCGCCTCGGCGGGGCGCTACTTCGGCGCGGGAGACTGCGTCACATTCTCGGCGAGGAGCAGGGCCCGGGCGATGTCAGCCATGGGCTTGCGCGAGTCCATGGCGGTCTTCCGGATGCGGCGGAAGGCCTCGGGTTCGCTGAGCCCGAGCCGCGCCATGAGGAGGCCCTTGGCGCGCTCCACCAGCTTGCGCGACTCGAGCCTGGCCCTGAGCGTTTCGTTCTCCCGCCGCACCGCGTCCATCTCCCGGAAGCGAGACACGGCCACGTCCAGCGCGGGCGGCAACTCCGCGGTGCGGAGGGGCTTGGTCAGGAAGCCCAGCACTCCGGCCTCGACGGCCCGGCTCCACACGAGCGGCCCGGTACGACTCGTGAGGAGCACCACCGCGCATGGGGCCTCGGCCGCGATGCGGCGGGCGGCCTCGGTCCCATCGCCGTCGGAGAGCCCCACGGCGAGCACCGCCACGTCGGGACGGTGGCGCGTCACGAGGGCAACGGCCTCCCCGGCCCGCTCGCAATCCCCGACCACAGCCCCGCCGGCGGCCTCGATCGCCTCGGCCAGCGTCTTCCGCGACGGCGCGTGATCGTCCACGATGACAACTCTCCAGCGGGGATTCACGGCGGCCATGAACAGCAAGCGGGGTGCCAGGAGCCGTGCTGGCGCCCGCTCCCGGCGCCTCACCGCCGCCGGGAGCAGGGCTCAGCGTCGACTGCGAACGCTCAGACGTCGTAGTAGAGAGCGAACTCGTGCGGATGCGGGCGCAGCCGGACCGGGTCCACCTCGTTCTTGCGCTTGTACTCGACCCACGTCTCGATGAGATCCGGGGTGAACACGTCGCCCTTCAGCAGGAAGTCGTGGTCCTTCTCGAGCAGGTCGAGCACGACGTCGAGCGAGCCCGGGAGCTGCTTGATCTTCTTCTGCTCGGCCGGCGGCAGCTCGTAGAGGTCCTTGTCCACCGGCTTGCCGGGGTCGATCTTGTTGGCGATGCCGTCGAGGCCGGCCATCACGCATGCCGCGAAGGAGAGATACGGGTTGCAGGTCGGGTCCGGCGTCCGGAACTCGATGCGCTTCGCCCCCTCCGACTTGCTGTACATCGGAATCCGGATGGCCGCCGATCGGTTCCGCTGGCTGTAGACGAGATTGATGGGCGCCTCGTAGCCGGGCACCAGCCGCTTGTAGCTGTTGGTGCTGGGCGCGATGAAGGCGAGCAGCGCCGGAGCGTGCTTGAGGATACCGCCGATGTAGTAGAGGCAGGTCTTGGAGATGTCGGCGTAGCCTCCGCGCTCGTAGAAGAGGTTCTTGCCGTTCTTCCAGAGCGACTGGTGAGTGTGCATCCCGGAGCCGTTGTCCTGGAAGAGGGGCTTCGGCATGAAGGTGGCCGTCTTGCCCCACTTCTTCGCGGTGTTCTTGGCGCAGTACTTGTACCAGCACACGCGGTCGGCCATCTTGGTCAGGGTGTCGAAGCGCATGTCGATCTCGGTTTGCCCGCCGGTGGCCACCTCGTGGTGGTGCACCTCCACCCGGATGCCCACGGACTCCAGCGCGAGCACCATGTCCGAGCGAATGTCCTGGAAGTGGTCCATGGGCGGCACCGGGAAGTAGCCCTGCTTGTAGCGTGGCTTGTAGCCGAGGTTGGGCCGCTCCGGCGTCCCCTCCTTGCCGCTGTTCCAGGCGGCCGCGTCGGAGTCGATGTGGTAGAAGCCGAAGTTGGCGCCCTGGTCGAAGCGAATCGAGTCGAAGAAGAAGAACTCGAGCTCGGGACCGATGTAGACCGTGTCGGCGACCCCGCCGCGCTTGACGTAGGCTTCCGCCTTCTGGGCCACGTAGCGCGGGTCCCGGCTGTACGGCTTGCCCGTGACCGGGTCCTTGATGTTGCAGATGAGCACCAGCGTCGGCACCGCCGTGAAGGGGTCCATCTGGGCTGACGAGGGATCGGGCATGATCAGCATGTCCGACTCGTCGATGGTCTGGAAGCCCCGGATCGAGGAACCGTCGAAGCCGAGTCCGTCCTCGAAGATCCCCTCGCTCAGCTCCGAGACGGGGATGGAGAAGTGCTGCCACAGACCGGGGAGATCGATGAAGCGGAGGTCAACGATCCGGGCCCCCTTCTCCTTGGCCATCTTCAACACGTCCTTCGGGGTCATGCCTCTCTCCTTATGGGGGTTGCGTGGGAACAGGAACTCGGGGACCCGCGGCCACGCCGCGTCGCCGGGCCCCTACAATAGAAACTCCGCCTCGTGCCGTCAACCCGGCCCATCTGCCATTGCGGGGGCGCAGAAGTGGCCCCCGCCATGCCTACACCGCGCGCGAGCCTCCGGGCCCGACTCTCTCCGTTGCGGGGCCCAGAAATGGCCCCCGCCATGCCCTGCCTGGCGCGCGCCCGACGGGCCCGACTCTCTACCATTGCGGGGGCCCAGAAATGGCCCCCGCACTCCCCCACCGGCGGACAACCCTGCAGAGATGGCCCCCGCACTCCCCCGACGACGGACCACCCTGTGGACATGGCCCCGCACTCCCCCCGGCGGCGGGTAGCCCTAGTGGGTGGCGCGGGCCTTGGCCTCTGCCGCGCGCACCGCCTGGTCGAATGGGCCCCCGCCCGTGATCGAGTACTCGCCGTAGCTGCCGCCGAGCGCATAGGCGGTCTCGGAGTGCTGCGACAGGTCCAGCCCGGCCTGCTCCTCTTCCTCGCTCACCCGGAGACCCATGACCGCGTCGAGCACCTTGAGGATGACCGTGGTCGCGACGAAACCCAGCACGATCGTCACCACGACCGCCAGGACCTGCACGCCGAGCTGGCCCGGGTTGCCGTAGAGGAGCCCGTCGCCTCCCGCGTCGTTCACCGCCTTGGTCGCGAAGAGCCCCGTGGCGATGGCGCCCCAGGTGCCGCCCACCCCGTGGACGCCGACCACGTCCAGGGAGTCGTCGTAGCCGAGCCGACCCTTGAGGTTGCAGGCGGTGTAGCAGAAGACGCCGGCCAGGGCGCCGATGACGATGGCGGCGACCGGGGTGACGAACCCGGCGGCGGGGGTGACGGCCACGAGACCGGCCACGGCACCCGAGGCGGCGCCGAGCACGGTGGGCTTGCCCCGCTGGCTCCACTCGGTGAACATCCAGCCCAGCGCCGCGGCCGCCGCCGCGGTGTTGGTGGTCGTGAAGGCGTGGGCTGCGAGCCCGCTGGCGCCGAGGGCGGAGCCGGCGTTGAAGCCGAACCAGCCGAACCAGAGGAGCCCGGCGCCCATCACCGTCATCGGCAGGTTATGGGGGGGCATGGGCTGGTGGCCGTAGCCCCGGCGCTTGCCGATGACAATGGCCGCGGCCAGCGCGGAGACGCCCGAGGAGATGTGGACCACGGTGCCGCCCGCGAAGTCCAGCGCCCCCAGGTTGCGCAGCCAGCCGCCCACACCCCAGACCCAGTGGGCCAGCGGATCGTAGACGAGGGTGGCCCACGCCAGCACGAAGATGATGAAGGTGGAGAAGCGCTTGCGCTCGGCGAAGGCCCCCGTGATGAGGGCCGGCGTGATCACCGCGAACATCATCTGGAAGAGCATGAAGGCCTGGTGCGGGATGGTGGCCGCATAGTCGGTGTTCGGCGCCGCGCCCACGCCGCGGAGCCCGATCCACTCGAGCCCGCCGATCATGCCTCCCCTGTCGGGGCCGAAGGCCAGGCTGTAGCCCCAGAGGACCCACTGGATCGAGATGAGGGCGAGGATGATGAAGCTGTGCATGAGGGTGCCGAGGGCGTTCTTCTGCCGCACCATGCCGCCGTAGAAGAGGGCCAGGCCCGGCGCCGTCATGAGAAGCACGAGCGCGGTAGAGGTGAGCACCCAGGCCGTGTCCCCCGTGTCGAGCTTCGCGGGCGCGGGGGCCGCGGGAGCCACGGCCTTCGGCGCCTCGGCGGCTGGAGCGGCGGAGGGCGCGGGCGCCTGAGCCTCGGCCTGCACCGCCAGGAGGGCCAGCGCCGCGAGCATGGACCCCGCCTCCCCTTTCGTGAGCGCCGCGCTGACGGCGCGGGCGGCCCGCGCCGGTCTAGAGGGCGCTCTCATCGCGCTCGCCCGTGCGGATCCGCACCGCCGTGTCCACCGGTGTGATGAAGATCTTCCCGTCGCCGATGTTCCCGGTCTTCGCCGCGCCGGCCAGGACCCCGGCCACCTTTTCCACCAGGTGGTCCGGGGCGACGACCTCGACCTTGATCTTGGGGAGGAAGTCCACCGTGTACTCGCCGCCGCGGTACAGCTCGGTGTGCCCCTTCTGGCGCCCGAACCCGCGGACCTCGGACACGGTCATGCCGATGATCCCGATACCCGTCAGGGCCTCCTTGACGTCGTCGAGCTTGAAGGGCTTGATGATAGCCTCGATCTTTTTCATGGAATCCTCCCTCCACCGGAGCAGTGCACCGGGCGTGCCGCGCAGCCGGCGGTGGCGCGTGCGTGGAAAATCAGGTGCTTGGAAGTCTGGCGGGAGTCGAGGCCGCAGAGCTCCTGCCCACGAATTGGGCAGGTCGCTCAGAACTGCCTCGATGCTAGGCAGTCGTGATCAGTCGAGCCAGTCCGGCCCGCCCTCGGGCCGACTGGGGGCCTGCCAGCGGGTACCGAGCGCGTCCCTGATGGCTCCCCGGACATAGCGCAGGTCGGCGCTCTTCTGCGCCAGCCTGATGCCGGGGAAGAGTGACCGGGCGTCTTCCGGGAGCATCCCGGAGCAAACCACCACCGGCGTCCTGACGGCCCGGCGGTCCAGCGCCCTCAGGAAGTCGTGCCCGTCCATGCGGGGGAGCTTCAGGTCGAGCAGGATGATGTCGGGTCGCACTCGATCGAGCATGGCGAGGGCCTGCAGGCCGTCCGGCGCCTCGTAGACCTCGAACTGCCCTCCGAGCTCCATGCGGTAGAGCGCGCGCCAGGCGGGATCGTCTTCGACAATGAGCATGGTCGTCATCGACACCACCCCCCCCACACCACCGGGGTTGCAAAGGGGATGCCGGGACTGCGGCCCAGCGCTGGCGGCCACTTGTGGATCGGGCGCAGGAGGTACGGCGTCGTGGCGCTGACGGGTGCGGCTGACACGTGCTCCAGGGAGGACGGGGGCGCGCCTGGATGGAAAGCCCGAGAGGGTGGCCGGGGCCGGCTACGGGCGGCGCTGGGGGACACCGTGACGCCGCATCTTGGAGTACAGCGTCGGGCGCCGAAGGCCCAGCAGCGCCGCTGCTGCCTGCTTGTTCCAGCCCGTGGACTCCAGCGCCCGGATGATGGATACGCGCTCGATCTCCTCGAGCGACCCCGCCGGCGGCGCGGCGGCCGCGCTGTTCCCCACCTCGGTGCGCAGCCCTTCGGGCAGATCGGACACGGTGATCTCCGCGCCGCGCGCCACGAGCACGGCGCGCTCGATGGCGTGCTCGAGCTCGCGCACGTTGCCGGGCCACGGGTAGGCAAGCAGCCGCCGGTAGGCCTCGGGGGCGATGCCGTCCACCTGCCGGCCATGCCTGGCCCTGAAGCGCTCGAGGAAGGCCCGGGCGAGGAGCGGCACATCCCCGGTCCGCTCGCGGAGGGGTGGCAGCGCCACCGTCACCGTGTTGATGCGGAAGTAGAGGTCCTGGCGCAGTCGCCCCTCGCGCACGGCGGCCTCGGGGTCGCGGTTGGTCGAGCAGATCACGCGGAAGTCCACGGGCGCCGTGCGGGAGCCGCCCAGCCGCCGCACCTGGCGGTCCTCGATCACGCGCAGGAGCTTGGCCTGCAGGTCCAGCGGCATCTCCGTGATCTCGTCCAGGAGCACGGATCCGCGGTGAGCCTCCTCGAGGAGCCCCGGCTTGTCCGTGGCCGCGCCCGTGAAGGCCCTCTGCACGTGCCCGAACAGCTCGGACTCGATGAGGTCCTTGGGGAGCGCGGCGCAGTTGATCTTCACCAGCGGCCCGCTGGCGCGCGGGCTCCGGGCGTGGAGCGAGTTGGCGACGAGCTCCTTGCCCGTGCCGCTCTCGCCCACGATGAGCACGTTGGCGTCCGAGCCGGCCACCGACTCCAGCAGCTCGAACATGCGCCTCATGGTCGGCGCGCTCCCGAGGATGTCATCGAAGCCCACCTGCTCGGCCAGGCGCCGCTTGAGGTCAGATGTCTCGGCGAGCAGGCGCCGGCGCTCCAGCGCCTTGGCCACCAGCGTCAGCATCTCCGCCGAGTCGAAGGGCTTCGCGACGAAGTAGAAGGCGCCCTGCTTGGTGGCCTCCACCGCCTTCGGGATGGAGGAGTGCCCCGTCATGATGATGACCTCGAGCGCGGGATCCTTGCTCTTGAGCAGCGGGAGGAGCCCGAGCCCATCGCCGTCGGGCAGGACGAGATCCACGAGCGCCAGCGCGAACTCGTGCTGGGCCATCTGGGCCATCGCGCCTGCGGCGTCCCCGGCCACGGCGACGTCGTACCCCTCGCCCCCCAGCACGATGCGGAGCCAGTCGGCGATCGCGGCCTCGTCGTCCACCAGGAGGATGCGGGACTTCATGCCGCCCTCATCTCCTCCTCACCCTAGCACAGCCGAGAGCCGCGCCACCAGATCGCGGCCTCCGTCCCGCGGGCGCCGGCAGGGCGCGCCCCGCGAGGGGCGAGGCCCTTGACAGCCATGGATGCCACGCGCAATATGGCCTCGTGCACCTCGGCCTCGCGCTCTCCGGACGCGGCCTCCTCGCCACACCCGACGCGCTCCTCGAGCTCGCCGCGGCCGTGGAACTCTCTCTCGCCGCCTCACTCTCCGTTGGCCTCGGGCCGGCGTCTCAGGCTCTCCGCCGGGGTCTCGCGGGGCCTGCGCCCTGTGCCGGGAAGGGCCGCCCGACGGTCCTCCGCACCCCGCGGTAGGCGCTGCATGCCCGCGCTGCCGCAGGACGTCGCCGGCTTCATTGCGTCGGGCCGCGTGGGGCATCTGGGCACCGCCGACGCCTCGGGCCAGCCCCTCGTCGTCCCGTTCTGCTACGCCTTCGACGGCTCCGCCCTCTTCTCCGCCGTGGACGCCAAGCCCAAGCGAGTCGCCCCGGAAG
Organism: Candidatus Rokuibacteriota bacterium; assembly: GCA_016188005.1. NCBI lineage: Bacteria > Candidatus Rokuibacteriota > Candidatus Rokuibacteriota bacterium. Next base: position 29,115 of record JACPIQ010000028.1, read on the forward strand.
GACTCAAGCGCGTGCGCAACATCAGGGAGAACCCGAAGGTGTGCGTCGTCATCGACGAGTGGGACGAGGACTGGAGCCGGCTCCGCCACGTGATCATCCGGGGCGAGGCCGAGGTCCTGACCTCGGGTGCCGACTACCGGCGCGGCGTCGAGCTGCTCCTGGCCAAGTACCCCCAGTACCGCCGCATGCGGCTCGACCCCGGGGGCGGCGTGATGATCAAGGTGACGCCGGGCCGCGTGACGCAGTGGAGCCTCACCGGATGACCCCCGTGGACCGCGCGCTCGACCGCGTCCGCGAGGGTCGCGCCCCCGACGCGCCGGAGGCCACGCTGTTGCTCGGCCTGGACGACGCCCGCCTGCCGCATCTCCTGGCGGCCGCGGCGGCCGCCCGCGATCGGGGCCATGGCCGGCGGGTGACATTCTCGGCCAAGGTGTTCGTTCCTCTGACCACGCTCTGCCGCGACTACTGCGGCTACTGCGCGTTCAGGAAGGACCCGGGCGAGCCGGGCGCTCACACCATGACGCCCGAGGCGGTGCTCGCGCTCGTCCAGGCCGGGGAGCGGCTCGGCGCCAAGGAGGCGCTCTTCTCGCTCGGCGACAAACCCGAGGCGATCTTCCCCGAGCACCGCGCCGTCCTCCGGCGCCTGGGTCACCGGACGACCCTGTCCTACCTGCGCGCGGTGAGCCAGCTCGTGCTCGCCGAGTCTTCGCTCCTGCCCCACGCCAACCCCGGCGTCATGTCGGAGCGGGACCTGAGCGCGCTGCGCGAGGTCAGCGTCAGCATGGGCATCATGCTCGAGACGACCTCCGAGCGGCTCCTGGGCCCGGGCCTCGCCCACGATCGCGCGCCTGACAAGGTGCCGGCCCGGCGCCTCAGGACCATCGCGCTGGCGGGGAAGCTCGGGATCCCCTTCACCACCGGCCTGCTCATCGGCATCGGCGAGACGCACGCCGAGCGGGTGGACACCCTCCTGGCCATTCGCGACCTGCACGAGCGCCACGGCCACATCCAGGAGGTGATCGTCCAGAACTTCCGCGCCAAGCCGAGCATCCCCATGCGCGCCTGGGCGGACCCCGCGCTGCCCGATCTCCTGCGCACCGTGGCGGTGGCGCGGCTCGTGCTGGGACCGGAGATGAACATCCAGGCGCCGCCCAACCTCATGGCCGACGGATACGGCCGTTTGCCCGAGGCCGGACTCAACGACTGGGGCGGCATCTCGCCGCTCACCCCCGATCACATCAACCCCGAGAAGCCGTGGCCGCTGATCCGCGAGCTCGCGCGCGTCACCGAGGCCGCGGGCCACGAGCTGCGCGAGCGGCTCGCGATCTATCCCGAGTACGTGAGGCGGCCCGAGTTCATGGATGCGGCCCTGAGGCCAGCGGTGGCCCGGCTCGCCGGCCCCGACGGCCTCGTCAGGCCGGAGCTCGAACTGTGGAGAACGTGGTGATCCCGGAGGGCATGACATGCACTCGCTGAGTCTCGACTGGGTGGAGCGGGGGGTCCGGCGCATCCTGGACCGGGCGCTGGACGGCACCGAGCTGTCGGTGGAAGAGGGGATCCGGCTCACGGAGGTCACCGGCCGCGAGCTGCACGCGCTCTGCCTGGTGGCCGACGAGATGCGCCATCGCCAGGTGGGCGATGTCGTGACCTATGTCGTCAACCGGAACGTCAACTTCACCAACGTGTGCATCAAGCACTGTACGTTCTGTGCCTTCAGCCGCGACCACCGCGAGGAGGAGGGCTACTTCCTGCCCGTGGACGAGGTCGTCCGGCGTGCCGTCGAGGCGTGGGAGCTCGGTGCCACGGAGGTCTGCATCCAGGCCGGGCTGCCGCCGAAGATCGACGGCGGCTACTACGTGGATCTCTGCCGGGCCATCAAGGCCGCCGTTCCCGAGGTGCACCTGCACGCCTTCTCGCCGGAGGAGGTGCTGTACGGCGCCACGCGCTCGGGACTGACGATCCCCGACTTCCTCCGGGCGCTCAGGGCGGCGGGGCTGGGGAGCCTGCCGGGTACCTCCGCCGAGATCCTGGACCAGCCGATCCGCGACGTCATCGCTCGCGGCCGCATCACCGTCCGCCAGTGGATCGAGGTGATCACCGCCGCCCATGCCCAGGGGATCCGCACCACCTCCACCATCATGTACGGGCACATCGAGCGCCCCGAGCACTGGGTCCGCCACATGGATCTGCTGCGCAGCATCCAGAAGGACACGGGCGGCTTCACCGAGTTCGTGCCGCTGTCCCTCATCCACTACGAGGCGCCCATGTACCAGCGCGGGCTCGTGCCCGGCGTGCGGCCGGGGGCCACGGGCCTCGAGGTGGTGCGCATGCACGCCCTGGCCCGGCTCCTGCTGGGCCCCACGATCCGCAACATCCAGTGCTCCTGGGTGAAGGAGGGGCCGAAGCTGGCGCAGCTGCTCCTCGGCTGCGGCGCCAATGACCTCGGCGGCACGCTCATCAACGAGTCCATCTCGACCTCGGCAGGCGCCGGCCACGGCCAGCTCGTCGCGCCGGCGGAGCTGCGGCGCATGGCCCGCGAGGCCGGCCGGGTGCCCGCGCGCCGCTCCACGCTCTACGACCTGGTCAAGGTGTATCAGCGGGAGGAAGAGGACGAGGACTCGCCCCTCGACCACGTGGACGACGCCGAGGCGCGCTTCGGCTCCTACCGCCGGCTGACGGCATCGAGCGAGTTCCGGTTCGCCCATCCCGCGCGCACGCCGAGCCCGGCCTCGTAGCGCGCGCCGGGCGCGACGCGCGAGCCGGGGTGAATTGGCTCGTTGTGGACGTCAGGACGCTTGAGTACAATACGGCCCTGGTTTTCGAGGCCCGTGGCCCTCTCCACCTGATGTCGTCCTTCACCTCGAACCTGAAGACGGAGGCGCCCAGATGGCTAAGTCCATGACCAAGTCCGCGATCATCGCTCACCTCGCGCAGAAGACCACTCTCTCCAGGAAGCAGGTCGTCGACGTGATGGACCAGCTCGCCACGCTGGCAACCAAGGAGGCGAAGAACGTCTTCATCCTTCCCGGCTTCGGCCGTCTGGTGCTGGCCAACCGCAAGGCGCGCATGGGCCGCAACCCACAGACCGGCGAGCCCATCAAGATCCCCGCGAAGCGCGTCGTGAAGTTCCGTCTCGCCAAGAGCCTGAAGGACGCCGTGCTTGGCAAGAAGTAGGCCGTGGGAGGGGCTCGCGTACCGCACGCTCCCCGGCACGGACACGCAGGCCCGGGAGCTGTTCGGGTTCGTCGGCGCGTGGGCCCCGCCGCGGACGGCCGTGGAAACGGGCTGGGCGGCCTGGGACGGGTCGACGATGGTGGCGGCCGTCCTGCTGGAGCGGGCCGGGAGCTCGGCGATTCTCCACGGCCCGGTGGTCGTGGCCCCCGCCGCCTTCGAGCCCGACGACGCCCTCGAGACCGCCGTGCGCCTCGTGGCCAGCGCGCTGGAGCATGCCCAGGGCCACGGGATCGAGACCGTCTTCGCCCGCCCGCAGGGGCTCGATCGGGTCTGGGTGCGTGCGGGCTTCATCCCCGTCCCCGAGGTTTCGCTCCCCGAGGGACTCCGGGGAAGGCCGGGACTGGGCCTCTTCGCCTGGCGGGGCGGGAGCGCCCTCTGGAGCGCCGCCGGCCGAGGCGCCGCGCGGGAGTCCCGCTCCGGCTGACATGAAGACCGCCGTGCTGGCCGGCGGGACGGGCGCCGCCAAGCTCCTGCGGGGACTGGCGCGGCTCGTGGACCCCGCGGATTTGACCATCATCGGCAACACCGGGGACGACCTGCGTCTCTGGGGCCTGCACATCTCGCCCGACCTCGACACGGTCTGCTACACCTTGGCCGGCGTGGTGGATCCCGCCCGGGGCTGGGGACGCCGCGGGGAGACCTTCCACGCCCTCGAGGCGATGGGGCGATTCGGCGAGCCGACATGGTTCAGCCTCGGGGACCGCGATCTGGCGACGCATCTCCACCGGACGCGCCTCCTGGCGGAGGGCCGGACGCTCACCGAGGCCACGGCCGCCGTCGCGGCGATGCTCGGGGTCGCCCAGCGCGTGCTCCCCATGTCCGACCAGCCTGTCCGCACGCGGCTGCTCGGTCCCGAGGGCTGGCTCGACTTCCAGGAGTACTTCGTGCGGGACAAGGCGCAGGTCGCCGTCAGCGCCGTCCGTTACGAGGGAGCCGCGTCCGCTGTGCCGGCGCCCGGCGTGGTGGACGCGATCCTCGAGGCCCGGGCCGTCATCGTGTGCCCCTCGAACCCCATCACCTCGGTCGGGCCGATCCTGGCGGTGCCGGGACTGGCGCGCGCGCTGGGAGAGAGTCGGGCCACGGTGCTGGCCGTGAGCCCCCTCGTCGGAGGGGAGGCGGTGTCCGGACCGGCCGCGCGCCTCATGGCGGCGTGCGGGCTGCCGGTCTCCGCCGTCGGCCTCGCCGGGGCGTACGCCCCGTGGCTCGACACGCTGATCGTCGATGACCGGGACGCCGCGCTGGCCGCGGACCTCGAGGCCGGCGGCGTGGGCGTGGTCGTCACCGACACGCTGATGACGAGCCCTGAGAAGGAGACGGCGCTGGCCCGCCGTCTCCTGGAGGCCGTGCCGTGAGTGGTCGGGCTCCGGCGCCGACGCTGGTCGCCGTGCCGGTGAAAGACCTGGACAACGCCAAGCAGCGGCTGATCCCCCTGCTCGAGCCCGCCGAGCGGCGAGCGCTGGCGGCCGCCATGCTCGAGGACGTCCTGGCCGCCCTCGTCGCGGCCGGGCTCGGGCCTGTCTGCGTCGTCACCAAGGACGAGGCGGTGATGGCCCTGGCCGACCGGCAGGGGATCAGGTGCCTCGTGGAGAGCGCCAACCGCGGACACACCGAGGCCGTGGGGCTGGCTCAGCGGGAAGCGGTCTGGCGGGGGGTGGCGCGGTTTCTGACTATTCCGGGAGACGTGCCCTGCGTGACGCGCGCAGAGCTCGAGCGGCTCTGCGCCACCCTCGGCGCCGGGCCCGGGGTCGCCTTCGTCCCCTCGCTGTCGGGCTTCGGCACCAACGCCGCGTTGCTCTCTCCCCCGGCCGCCATGCCTCTCAAGTTCGGCGAACCCTCCTTCGAGAATCACCTGGAAACGGCACGGGCGCGCGGGCTCTCGCCCGTCGTGCTGCCACTGCCCGGGATCGGGCTCGACATCGACGCCCCCGAGGACCTGGGGCTCCTGCTGGAGCGCGGCTCCGCGACGCGCAGCGGAAGACTGGTGCGCGCGTGGGACATCCCGCGCCGCCTCGCGAGCCTCGGCTAGTGCCGCCCCGCTACGAGGTGATCGGCGTCGAGGGCTTGCCGGAGATCGCCGCAGGCCACGATCTCGGCCGGCTCATCGCCGAGGCCGCCGCGCGCCAGGGCACGCCGCTCGAGGCGGCCGACCTCCTGGTGGTGAGCCAGAAGATCGTGTCGAAGGCCGAGGGGCGCCTCGTGCGGCTCGCCGAGGTGACGCCGTCACCGCAGGCCCTGGCCATGGCGCGCGAGCTGGGGAGAGACCCCCGCCTGATCGAGGTGATCCTCGGCGAGAGCCGGCGCGTGGTGCGCCACGACAAGGGCGTCCTCATCGTGGAGACCCATCACGGATGGGTGTGCGCGAACGCCGGGGTGGACCAGTCCAACGTCGACGCCGACACGGCCTGCCTGCTCCCGGTGGACGCCGACGCCTCGGCGCGGGGGCTGCAGGAGCGGCTCGCGGCGCTGACGGGCCACGCGCTGGCCATCATCATCGCCGACACCTTCGGCCGGCCCTGGCGCGAGGGCCTCACCAACGTGGCCGTCGGCGTCGCCGGCTTCGACCCGCTCGTGAGCTATCTGGGCGAGCGGGATCCGGCGGGACACGTGCTGCAGGCCACGGTCCTCGCCCTCGCCGACGAGCTGGCGGGAGCCGCCGAGCCGGTGATGGGCAAGCTGGCGCGCATCCCGGTGGCGATCGTCCGGGGCCTGGTCTGGGAGCCCGCCGCCGGCTCGAGCCGGGCGCTCCTCCGCGACCCGGACCGAGACCTCTTCCGCTAGTGTCCTGGTTGAGAGCTCGAGAGACCAAGCGCCGGCCGGGACAGGGCCCCACCCGGCGCTGCTCGTCGACGAACTTCCGAGACAGGACACACCAGGGAGAGCCAGACCCGTGAGACTCGCGATCCTCGGAGGCACAGGCAAGGAAGGGGCGGGGCTCGGGCTCCGCTGGGCGCAGGCAGGTCACGAGATCATCATCGGCTCGCGCGACGCGCGCCGGGCGGCGGACAAGGCCGGCGAGCTCGCAGCGCAGGCGCCGGCGGCGCGCGTCCAGGGGCTGTCCAACCGCGACGCCGCGACGGCAGCCGAGGTCATCGTGCTCGCGCTGCCGGCGGCGGGGCTCCAGCAGACGCTGCCCGAGGTCAGGGACGGGTGCCGCGGCAAGGTGGTCGTCAGCGCGGTCGTGCCGCTCACCTTCGGTGGAGGACGGCTCTTCACGCCGCCGCCGCAGGGCTCCGCCGCCGAGGAAGCGCAGGAGATCCTGGGCGCCGAGGCCCGGGTCGTGGCGGCGTTCCACCACATCGCGGCCCACGAGCTGTCGGCGGCCGGTCACGCCATCGACTGCGATCTCCTCCTCTGCGGCGGGGACACCGCGGCGCGGACGACCGTCGCGGGGCTCGGCGCCGACCTGGGCCTGCGCGCCGTCGACGTGGGCGCGCTGACCAACGCCGGGCCGCTCGAGGGAATCACGGCGGTGCTCGCCACGATCAACCGCCGCTACAAGCTCAAGGGATCGGGCATCAAGATCACTGGGCTCGGAGAGGCCCATGGCCGATAGCCCCGTCGTCGTCAGGCCCGAGGCGCTGCAAGGCTTCATCGTCGCCGTCCTCGAGGCGCTGCGGATGCCGCGGAGGAACGCGGAGCTCACGGCGGCGCTGATGGTGAAGACCGATCTGCGCGGCGTGGACTCCCACGGGATCGGCATGCTCCCGCGGTACGTGGAGTGGACTCGGGCGGGATACATCCATCCCTGGGCCGAGCCCATCGTCGTGCGCGACGATCTGGCCACGGCCCTCCTGGACGGACAGAAGGGACTCGGCCATCCCGTGTCGGTCATGGGTATGGAGCTGGCCCTCGCCAAGGCCGGCACCTACGGCCTGGGCATCGTCGCCGTCAGGAACTCGAACCACTTCGGCGCCTGCGCCAATTACTCGATGATGGCGCTCGAGCGTGGAATGATCGGGCTCGCCTTCACCAACTCCCCCTTCGTCGCCATGGTGCCCACCTTCGCGCGCCAGCCGATGATGGGCACCAACCCCATCAGCCTCGCTGCGCCGGCCGCCACGCACACGCCCTTCGTCCTCGACATGGCGACGACGACCGTGGCCGTGGGGAAGCTCACCATCGCCGCGCGCTGGAATCACCCGATTCCGGAAGGGTGGGCGCTCGCCGAGGGCGGCCGACCCACCACCGATGCGCGGGCCGCCCTGGCCGCGCGGCTCCTGTCGCCGCTCGGCGGGCGTCGCGAGCTGGGCAGCCACAAGGGCTACGGGCTCGGCGTGATGGTAGACATCCTCTCCGGTGTCCTGTCCGGAGGCGTCTACGGCGACCTGCTCGACCGCAAGGGGCTGCGCACGCAGAGGCTCACCAACACGGGGCACTGCTTCGCGGCCATCGACATCGCCCGCTTCCGCCCCGTGGAGGAGTTCGAGGCTGCCATGGACGACATGCTGCAGGCGCTCAACGACACGCCGCGAGCCGAGGGCCAGGAGCGCGTCTACACCGCCGGGGAGCCGGAGGCCGAGGCGGAGCGCCACCGGCGCGCCCACGGCATCCCCGTGGCTCCGGCCCTGGTCGCGCAGGTCGGCGAGATCGCGGCGAGCCTCGGGGTGCTCCCGCTCGCCTGAGAGCCCCGGTCGCGCTCACCCGCGGCCGGCCTGATCGTGCCCCGCGGCGCGCTTGAGCGCGTACAGTGCGCGGTCGGCCTCGGCCATCAGCTCGTCGACGCTGGACGCGCGCCGGAGATCCAGCACGGCAACCCCCGCGGTGACGGAGACCTCGTAGGCCAGCTGCGCCCGCTCGCTGTGCGCGCGGACCCGCTCCGCGAGCCGGGCGCGGAGCAGCTCCGCGCTGGCGTCCGGCGCCTCGACGGCGAGCACCGCGAACTCGTCGCCGCCCACGCGAGCCACGATGTCGGTCTCCCGGAACGTGGAGCGCAGGACCTGAGCCACCGCCACCAGCGCGCGATCGCCCTCGGCATGACCGAAGCGGTCGTTGACGCGCTTGAAGCCGTCCACGTCCGCGAACACGAGGAGGGCACCCCGCCCGTTGCGCCGGGCCAGCTTCAGGTGCTGCTCGGCGAGGGTCACGAAGCCGCGCCGATTGTACAGCCCCGTGAGCTCGTCCCGCAGCGCGAGGCTTCTGAGGATCTCCTGCAGGTGTTGCCGCGCGATGGCGTGCCGGATGGCGCGCGCCAGCACCCGGCCGTCGGCCTCTCCCTTGACGAGGTAGTCCTGCGCACCGGCGCGCACCGCATCCTCCCCCAGGGCCTCGCTGTCCGAGGCCGTGATCACGATGACGGGCACCTCGGGAGCGCAGGCACGCAGCGGGGGGATCCCGGCGAGCCCCGCGCTGTCGGGCAGGGAGAGATCGAGGAGCACGATGTCGAAGCGCTGCGCGCCAAGACGCTCGAGCCCCTCCTGGAGCCGTTCCACGTGGACCACCGCGTAGCGTCCGCGATCCCGCTGCTCGAGGGTGCGGGTCACGATCAGGGCGTGGTCGGGGTTGTCCTCGATCAGCAGGATCCGCGTGCGGGACTCCGCGTTCACGCCCCCTCCCCTGTCAAGCCTGCGGCCGCTGCGCCACCACGCCGGCGGCATCGGGGAGGCTGTCGAAGAGCACGGGGCGCATGCGGTCAGCGGGGGGCCGGCGCGGCGAGAGCGCGGAGCCGGGCGACGATGGGAGGGAGGCGGTCGAGCACGGCATCGACGTCGGCCGCCGTGCTCCAGCGACCCAGGGTGAAGCAGAGCGAGCCCTCCGCCTCCTCGGGCGTGCAGCCGATGGCGCGAAGCACGTGGGAGGGGTTGCCCGTGAGCGACGCGCAGGCCGAGCCCGACGAGGCGGCAACGCCCGAGAGATCGAGGTCCAGCAGCACGCCGTCGGCCTTGACCCCGCGCAGCGCCAGGCTCAGGTGATGCGGCAGGCGCGTCTCCCTCGCGCCCGTCACGCGGCAGTCGGGCACCGCGGCCAGCACCCCCTCCAGCAGCCGGTCGCGCAGCGCGCCCAGCCGCGCCGCGTCCCCGTGGTTTCCGTCGGTCCGGATGAGCTCGGCCGCAACCCCGAGCCCCACGAGGGCCGGCAGGTTCTCCGTGCCGGAGCGGTAGCCGCCTTCCTGCCCCCCCCCGAGGATCTGGGGTGCGAGCTTGACGCCCGGCCTGACCCACAGGGCGCCCGTCCCCGGCGGGCCGTAGATGTCGTTGCCGCCGAGCGTGAGGAGGTCGATCCCCATGGCCTCCGCCGCCAGCGCGACACGCCCCGCGGCCCCCACGGCATCCACGTGGAGCGGGACGGCGGCCGCCCGCGTGACCCGGGCCAGCTCCCCCACGGGCTGGACGGTGCCAATCTCCTCGTTGGCGGCGCCGATGGAGACCAGCACAGTGTCCGGCCGGAGCGCGCGCCGGAGCTCGGCCGGGTCCACCAGCCCCTCCCGATCCACCGGGAGCAGGGTCACCGCCACGCCGTGCTTTTCCAGCGCGCGGCAGGCATTGAGCACGGACACGTGCTCGACGGCGGTTGTGACGACGTGCCGGCCTCGGGCGCCCGCACGGAGCGCAACGCCCAGGATGGCGAGGTTGTTCGCCTCGGTGGCGCCGGAGCTGAAGATCACCCCGCTCGCCGTCCCACCGATGAGCCGGCCGACCTTGGCGCGGGCGGCTTCCAGAGACTCGCGCGCCTCCGCGCCCAGGGAATGCCGGGCTGAGGGATTCCCGATGCCGGCCTCGAGGAAAGGGCGCATCACGGCGAGTACGCGCGGATCGACAGGCGCGAAGCCCCCGTAGTCCAGGTACACCCGGTCGGGGGGGGCGCCGCCGCGGGCCATGGCGCTACCGGGTCTTCCGGACGAGGAAACGGTAGATCGCCCCCTCCCGCGAGACCTCGAGCAACTCGTGCCCCGAGCGCTGGGCCCAGGTCTTCATGTCCGGATCGGAGCCGGGGTCGTCGGAGAGCATCTCGAGCACTTCCCCCACCGCCAGCTCGCGGAGCGCCTCCCGGGTCTTGACGATTGGCATGGGGCAGAAGAGGCCGATGCAGTCGATGTGCTTGACAGGATTGACGGCTTTGGAGCTCTGCGTCATGTCGTCCCACCCTACCGCAGCCCTCGCAGCGTCGTCAAGGAAGGCCTCGGTGCTTGACAGGCGCCGAGGCGGCCCCGAATAATGGCCCCGACGCACACAATATTCCTCCGCGCGGGGTGAGAGGTCGGTACCCTGGAGATCCATGCGCGACGCTGGCCTGGCCCACGGAAAGCGAATGATGGCCACTGAGCAAGGTAGCCCCCCGCGCCAGCGCCGGGTCAAGGCCTGGGGTGCGGCGGTGCCGGCCGGGGCCGCGATCGTGCTTCTCGTTGCGCTGACCTACGCCCTCGAAGCCTTCGTGCGCCCCACGCTCGGCGCCGGCGACCCGGGCGTCATGCTGCTGTGGATCCAGTCGGCGCTGATCGCGGCGGCGCTGCTGACCGCCGTCTCCTGGGTGGTGGCGGCCGGAGTCGGCCGGGCTGCCGCGCGGCGCCCGGCGGAGAGCCCGGCCGCCGCGCTCCCGCCCGCGCCGCCCGGGGGCGAGCGGCGGGACGACATCGGGTCGCTGATGGGCGCCTTCTCCCGGATGCTCACCACCGTCGAGGAGCAGGCCAACGAGATCCACCACTTCGCGGAGCGGCTCGACCGCGCGTACAAGGAAGTGGAGTCCACCAACGCCCGGCTCAAAGAGTTCTCCTTCAAGGACGAGGTGACGGGGCTCTACAACCGGCGCTTCTTCGCGATCCGCATCGAGGAGGAGGTGTCCCGCTACCGGCGCTTCAACCACCCGGCCTCCGTGGTCCTGCTGGATCTCGACGACTTCAAGGCGGTGAACGACGAGCTGGGGCACGCCGCGGGCGACCAGACGCTCCGGGAGATGGCCGATATCCTCATGAAGTACTCGCGCGGGATCAACGTGATCTGCCGCTACGGAGGGGACGAGTTCGCTGTGCTCCTGGTGGAGACCTCCAAGGCCGGCGCCCTCCTGTACGCCGACCGGATCCGCCAGGTGCTCGGCACCTACGCCTTCGCCCACGGCCGGCGGCTCACGGCGAGCTTCGGCATCGCCTCGTTGCCGGAAGACGTGACGCCCACGGGAGACGACCTGATCCGCGCCGCCGACGAGGCCCTCTACGCCGCCAAGCGGGCGGGCAAGAACCGGGTCTCCCTCTACGAGGACCTGGCGCCGGATGCGCGGCCCGCCTCCGAGGCGCGCGTGCCATGATCCAGAACCTCGCCGACCGGCGGGTCCTCATCGTTGACGACGACCGGCAGGTGCGACGGGTCCTGAGCGAGTTCTTCGCCGTCAACGGGTACAAGTGCCACACCGCGGGCAACGGCCAGGAGGGCCTGGCCGCCTTTGAAGCCGAGCGGCCGCCGCTCACCGTGACCGATGTGAACATGCCCGTGATGGGGGGGCTCGAGCTCCTCAAGCAGGCCCGGGCCCTGGACCCGGACGCGGCCATCCTCATGCTCACCGGCGTGGCCGACGTGGAGACCGCCGTCGAGAGCCTCAAGCACGGCGCCTACGACTTCATCCTCAAGCCGGTGAACATGGACGAGATCCTGATCGCCGCCGAGCGCGCCCTCGAGCACCGCCAGCTCCTCCTCGAGCGCCGCGACTACCAGGCGCTCCTGGAGCGGCGCGTGGGCGAGGCCACGCGGGACCTGGCCGCCACGCTCCGGGAGCTGGAGAACACCTACCGGAGCACGCTCGAGGCGCTGGGCTCCGCCATCGACACCCGGGATCTGGGCACCCAGGCCCACTCCTGGAGCACGGCGTGCTGCTGCACGACATCGGCAAGATCGGCATCCCCGACGCCATCCTGCTCAAGCGGGGGCCCCTCACCCCGGCCGAGTGGCAGATCATGCGGACGCACCCCGCCGTGGGCCGGAACCTGGTCAGCAAGATCCCCTTCCTGCGCGGGGCGGTGCCGGTGGTCTACCACCACCACGAGCACTGGGACGGCTCGGGCTACCCGCTCGGACTCAAGGGGGACGCCATCCCCGTCGGGGCCCGCATCTTCGCCGTGGCCGACGCCTTCGACGCCATGACCTTCGACCGGCCCTACTCCCGCGCCATCCCCCTGGAGGCCGCCCGGGCCGAGATCCAGCGCTCCGCCGGCACCCACTTCGACCCGGGCGTGATCGAGAGCTTCCTGCGGGTGCCGCTCGAGATACTGGAGGAGATCCGCCGCCGCTCCACTGACTAGTGCCGATCCAACTTGACTGGGCGAATTGCGAGTCTCTCCCGGTCCGTATTCTGATCGTCGTGGAACCGTAGTCAGCTCCGGCCACGATGCCCGCCAGCGCATTGGCGCAGGCAAGGCCAAAGTCATTGTGCGTGTGGATCTCGAGCGGCAACGCCGACGCGGCCTCCCGGATCTGCCGGATGAGGTAGGTGATCGCCTCCGGCAGGGCGCATCCCGTCGTGTCCACGACTCGCAGCCTGTCCACGGTCCCCGCCCGCTCCAGCTCCGCTACGAGCCGGCGCAGAAACGGCAGCTCGGCGCGCGTGGTGTCATAGGGGCTGAAGATGACGTGGACACCCTTGCGCCGGGCGTAGGCAGTGATGTCCAGCGCCCGCGCCAGATACTCGTCGTCGCTGATTCCCTTCAGCTTGTGCTTGCGCTCGAGGGGGCTGATCGGAAAGCTGAGCCGCACTCCCCAGACGCCCAAGGCCACGGCCTCATCGATGTCGCCCGTCACCGCACGGCACAGGACGCTGATCTTCGCCCGCAGGCCGAGCCGGCACATTTCGGCGACTGCGTCTCGGTCTTCGTCGCTGCTGGCCGGAGTGCCCGCCTCGATCTCGTAGATGCCAAGGTCGTCCAGGGCCCGCGCGATCCGGACCTTGGCGGGCCGGTCCAGGACCACGCCCGCCTGCTGTTCTCCATCCCTGAGCGTGCAGTCGGATAGGAGAATCTGCCGCCCCGGAGCGATCCTTGGGGTCGCCTGGTTGAACGGGCTGGGCCACATTCCTCTCCGCGGACCGTCGGGCATCGCGTTTCTCGATTCTCGCGTGCGTATTGGCTTGTCCGAAAATGCTCATGCGCCACTACGCGGAACCCATGCGCCACGTGACGATGCAGAACGAAACGACCCAGCATGCTGTCAAGGGCAAAGTTGCGGAGATGCCGACCATCGGCGGCGGCAAGCCCCGGCCCGGCGAGGCTGCCCCTGCCCCTCGCTGCTGGCTCGCCAGGCCCGCGATCCCTCGGCGCCGGAGGCTGATCGCCGGACCACGCGTGGACCGTTTCTGCTTGGCACGTGCCCCCCGGCCGGCCTAGCATAGCGGGGCGATGACGAGGATGACCGGTGGGGAAGCGCTGGTGAAGTCGCTGCGCCGCGAAGGTGTGGAGGTCGTCTTCGGCCTGCCCGGCGCGCAGCTCTACGGCGCGCTGGCGGCGCTCCGCGACGAGAGCGGGATCCGGCTCATCACGACGCGCCACGAGCAGGCGACGACCTACATGGCAGACGGCTACGCCAGGGCCGGTGGCTCATTCGGCACGGCCACTACGCGCGCCCCTTCCTACCCGTGTATCAGCCACGGAGCTTCCTCACGTCGTCCTACGCCGGGACTCTGGGCTACGCGTTCCCCACCGCGCTCGGCGCGAAGGTCGCCTGTCCCGGCCGCCCCGTCGTCGCGCTCTCGGGGGACGGCGGGTTCCTCTACAACGCGCAGGAGTTCGCGACGGCGGCCCAGTTCGGCATCAACGTCGTGGCGGTGGTCTTCAACGACAATGCCTTCGGCAACGTCTCGCGCGATCTCGACGAGGCGTGGGGCGGCAGTTACGGGGCTCAGCTTCAGAACCCGGACTTCATGAAGCTGGCCGAGGCCTTCGGCGTGGTCGGGCTCCGGACGAAGGACCCGCTCGAGGCCGGAGATCTCCTCCGCGCAGCCCTGGAGATGGATCGGCCGGTGCTGCTCGAGGTGCCGGTGGAGCGGATGTCCCGGGCGCGGTACTTCTCGCCGCTCACGCGGCTGCCGAAGTACCAGCGCTGAGCTGCAGGCCTCCGGCGCGGGCGTCACGCTCCGAGGACTGGCTCCGCCGGGCCGGCCTCCGGGCCGGGATCAGGGGCGCTGAGACAGAGAGGCCTGCCAGAAGGCGGCACGCCTCCCGGCCCACCCGATCACCGTATGACCCAGCACGCCGACCAGCGCGAGGAACGTTCCCCTCCGTGTCCTGACATCGAAGCCTTCACGGCGGGAAGGCATGTCCCGGGGCTTCGATCGTCTCGATGAGTACCTGCGAACGATGGCGTGAGGCTTGCCCGAGGGAGATCGCGGGGTCGCCGCTCCACCGACTAGCCCGCGCTACTCGCGAGCGGAATCCGGGAGCCCGCGGGTGGCGGCTACGCTGGCCCCTTCAGCTTGTACTTCTCCACGGCGTACGCCTTCTGCTTGAACTTCTGCACCTTGCCCGAGCCCGTGAGCGGGAACTGCTCCACGACCTCCACGTAGCGCGGCAGCTTGTAGTTGGCGATCCTCCCCCGCCCGAACTCCACGATCTCCTCCGGGGTGAGGGCCTCACCGGGCTTCGGGATGACGAAGGCCATGACCACCTCGCCCATCACGGGATCCGGGACGCCGACCACGGAGATGTCCAGGAGCTTCGGATGGCGCAGGTAGAAGTTCTCGATCTCCGCCGGATAGGTGTTGAAGCCGCCGACGATGATCATGTCGGTGAGGCGCCCCGTGATCCGCAGGTACCCGTCCGCATCCTTCACGCCCATGTCGCCCGTGCGGAGCCAGGCGTCGCGGATCTTCTCCGCCGTCGCCTCGGGCTTCTTGTAGTAGCCGAGCATGAGGGTCGGTCCCTTGATGCAGACCTCCCCCTCCTCGCCCGCGAGCAGCTCGCGCCCCGTCACCGGGTCCGCCACGCGGTCTTCGATCTCGGGGGTGTGCATGCCGACGGTGGCGACGCGCTTCTCGATGGGGTCGCCGGAGTGGGTCCAGTGCGTCCCCCCGGTCGCCTCCGTGAGCCCGTAGACCACCAGCGCGTCCATGCCGAGGCCGCGTTCCCGGTCCAGGATCCGCCGCATGATCTCCACGGGCACGGGGGAGGCGCCGATGGACCCGGTGCGGAGCGAGCGCAGGTCGAAGCGCCCGAAGGACGGGTGCCCCAGGAGCGTGATGAACATCGTCGGCACGCCGGAGAAGATCGTGACGCGCTCGGCCTCGATGAGACGCAGCGCCTCGCCGGCGTCGAAGGTCTCCATCACCACCTGCGTGGAGCCCACGAGGCAGTTGGCGGCGACGGCACCCATGGAGCCGAAGATGTGGAAGTAGGGCACAGCCACGAGGTAGCGGTCCTCGCAGGTCCAGCGGTGGAGATCCGTGTACACCCGGCACTTGTAGTACATGTTCCCGTGGGAGAGCAGACAGCCCTTGGGATCGCCGGTCGTGCCCGACGTGTAGAGCATCTCCGCGGGGTCGTCGGGCCGCACGGCGATGCGGGACAGGTCTGCCGCCTCGGCCCGCCCGGCGCGCTCTACCCGGGCGAAGGGCGCGCAGCCGGCGGGGGGGTCGCCGCCCAGCACGATCACCTGGCGCAGCTCCGGGAAGCGGGCGCTGGCCAGCCCCGACCGCCCCGGCGCCGGCTGCTCGCACTCCGGAACCAGCTCGCGCAGGATCTCGAGGTAGTCGATCCGCGCGGCGGCGAAGCGGTCCACCATGACCAGCGCCCTCGCATCCGACTGGCGCAGCAGGTACTCGACCTCGAGGGCCTTGTAGCGGCTGTTGCAGGTGACGGTGACGGCGCCGAGCTTGGCGATGCCGAGGTTGGCGATGTTCCACTCGACGCAGTTCGGCATCCAGAGGACGACGTGGTCACCGGGGGCCAGGCCAAGGGCGAGGAGCCCCCGGGCGAAGTCATCGGCGCGGTGCTGGAGCTCGCGGTAGGTCACCCGCTCGGCCTTGAAGACGATGGCCTCGCGCTCGGGATAGCGGGCCGCCGCCCGGTCGAGCATCTGTCCCAGGGTGAGCGCGGGCCCGAGGTCCGTCACGCCTCCTCCGCGCCGGCGATGAGGGCCATGACGTGCTGGCGCTTGGCGATCGCCGTCACGAGCTCGTCCTGGCTCAGCCCCTGCTCGAAGGCCTCGTCGATGGCGCGGCACAGGGCCTGCCCTCTCGCCTCGGCGCCGGAGCGGTCCCCGCCGGCGAGAAGCCCCTCCACCTCCCCCTGGGCCCGTTGCGCGACGGCTTCCAGCGCTCGCGCCAGCGCGCGCCGCGTCTGGGTCTGGCGCTCGGCGTCCATCTCGCGGAGCGCGAGGGCGCGGTAGAGCGGGGGCAGAGCGCCCGCGGCGTCCCCCGCCTCCACGCGCTCCACGCCGAGCTTGGTGTGCCCCCACCAGAGCCGCCGCCTGAGGTCCTCGGCCTGCTCGGGGGTGACCACGTCCTGGGGGACGCGGCGCACCGCCTCCCCGGCGCGGTCCAGCAGCAGGAGCGCCTCGCCCACCTCCCCCGTGCTCTGGAGGGCCTGGCCGGTGAGGCGGCCGACCTCTCCGGTGACGGCCGTCCAGAGGAGATCGCAGAGCGCCCGGCGCCGCGCTGGCGGCAGGTCGGGGGACTGGAGCGCCTCCTGGATCACACGGGAAGCCTCGGCGAGCTCCCGCCGCTCCAGAAGGGCGGCGGCGCTGCGCTCGACGAGCGCCCCGGCGGCGTCCCGCGCCCGCGTCCGGAGCTCGCCGAGCCCCTCGTCGCCGGGTTCGGCGACGGCAGCGGTCTCCACGAGGGCGCATGCCAGCGAGAGTCCGGCGGTCATGTCCGGCGAGGCGCCGCCGGCCCCTTCGGCGCCCGTCACGATGTGGCGCGCGATGGGGACAGTCAGAGCCGTCACCCGCGGCGAAGGCACCAAGCCCTCCGGCCCGGGCAGGCAGGCGAGACCAGCTTCGAAGGCCTGCCGCGCCCCGTCGCGATCTCCCAGGGCCTGGCCCGCCAGACCGGCGAGGCCCCAGAGGGCAGCCCTCTCGCAGGGGGTGGCCGGCGGAGCGGACTCCGCCGACTCCGACCGGAGCGCGGACCCGGCGGCCTCCAGCAGTTGCGCGTGCTCGCCCGCCTGGTACAGGCGCATGCAGGCCTCGGTCAACTCCGGCTCGCGCGGCGCGGTGGCCGCCGCCGCTGGCGCCGCTGGCGCCGCCGCCTCGCCTGCCGCAAGCTCCGGCGCTGAAGCCTGCTCCGCTGGAGCCTCGTCCACCACGGCGTGCGGGACGGCGGGTTGCTCCGGCGACTGGGGCAGGACCATCTGGACCGGATCCGGCGCCGGCGCAGGGGCCGGCTCCGCCTCCGGGCGTCGTGGCAGCGGCACGCGAGGCCCTCGGGCCTGGCGCGCGAGCGCCGGCTCCGGCGCGCACCGGGGCGCCGGCGCGGCGCGGCCCCGCGCGCCTCGACGGGCTCGCGCCGGACGCGGGCTGTCGAGCGCCTGGGCGAGCCCTACGAAGAGGAGGACGGCCGCCACGACGGCGAGCAGGGCGACGAGCGCCTCCTCGACCGTCAAGCGGCGGCCCTCGGCATCGGTGGCGGCGTGAGGAGACGCAGCACGGGCTCACGCTACCATGCCGGACGGGACCCCGCCAACGGGGTACGGGTGCTTTGAGTTGACGGGGCGACCCAGGGTATGATGCGGGAGGTGTCGTAGCGCCATCAACCCCGGGGGGAGCCGCATGCGCCGAGTCGCCGTGATCGGGGTGGGACTGACCAGGTTCGGGAAGCACGACCGCACCAGCGCGGAGCTGTTCGCCGAGGCGGCCGGCGAGGCCATCGTGGATGCCGAGATCGCCCCCTCCCGCATCCAGGCCCTCTACTACGGCAACGTCACCGGCGGCGAGGGGGAGCACCAGCTGCACTCGAGTCCCCTGGCCGCCACCCTGCTGGGCCTCACCGACATTCCCACCACGCGCTTCGAGACCGCCTGCGCGACGAGTCACGCCGCCTTCCGCCACGCGCTGATGGAAGTCTCGGCCGGCATCGCGGACGTGGTCCTGGTAGGCGGGGCCGAGCGGGTGCTCAACGTCCCCACGGACCACGCCACGGAGTACTTCACCTACTGCTCCGACGCCACGTGGGAGCAGCCCGTGGGGCTCACCTTCCCCGGCGTCTTTGCCCTCATCGCGCGCGCCCACATGGAGAAGCACGGGACCACCGAGGAGCAGATGGCGCACGTGGCCGTCAAGAACCACCGGCACGGGGTCCACAACCCCAAAGCGCAGTTCCGGAAGGAGATCACCCTCGAGACCGTCCTCAGGAGTGCTTACGTCGCCGACCCCCTCAAGCTCTTCGACTGCTGTCCCTTCACGGACGGCGCCGCCGCCGTGGTCCTCGTCTCGGAAGAGGTGGCGCGCAAGCACCGGCGCCCGGTCTGGGTGCTCGGCTCGGCGGCGGCCTCGGACACGATGTTCATGCACGAGAAGCGCGATCTCGCCCGGGTCACGGCCACCGAGCGCGCGGCCCGGGATGCCTACCGCCAGGCCGGCAAGGGCCCCGAGGACGTCCACGTGGTCGAGCTGCACGACTGCTTCACCATCGCCGAGATCGTGGCCACGGAGGGGCTCGGCTTCTTCGAGCCCGGCACGGGCGGCATCGCGGCCGAGAAGGGGTGGACGAGCCTCGGCGGCAAGATCCCGGTCAACCCGTCCGGCGGGCTCAAGTCCAAGGGGCATCCCATCGGCGCGACGGGCGCCGCGCAGATCTGCGAGATCGTCACCCAGCTCCGCGGCGAGGCGGGTCCCCGCCAGGTGGACGGGGCCCGCATCGGACTCACCCACACCCTGGGCGGCAACACCGCCACGGTCCTCGTCAGCCTGTTCGGCCGTGACTGAGCGCGTGATCACGCTGAAGAGTTTCTTCGAGGAGGTCCGCGCCGGACGCCTCACCGCCATCCGCTGCGGCCAGTGCGGCGAGCTCGCCATGCCGCCGAAGGAGTTCTGCCCCGCCTGCCAAGAGCGGAAGTGGGTCTCAGTGCCGCTCACGGGCGAAGGCGCTATCTCTTCCTTCACCGTCATCCGCGTCGCGCCCCGCGGGCATGCCGGCGAGACGCCCTACGCCGTGGCCGTGGTGAAGCTCACCGAGGGGGTCTCTCTCCTCGGCCGCGTGGTGGATCTCCCGCTCGAGTCGCTCCGCGTGGGTCTGCCCGTCCGGTTCCGGCCCCTGGTCAAGAACGAGCAGACCGTCGTCGGTTTCGGCCCGGCCTGACCCCGCTCCCGCGCGCCTCCTCCCTATCCTCGGCTGGCCGGCAGCAGCGATGCCGGCAGCACACCCCCGGCCTTCGCCGCAAGCTGGCTCTTGACTTGCGGCCCCCTCGCGGCCACAGTGTCGCCAGGTTCGCCCGGTCGCACCCGCATCGCGCATCCAGGCAGACGAGGGAGGACGCCCATGACCCCCACGACCCCAGGCCTCATGGACCTCACCCGACGTGACCTCCTCAGGCTCGGCGGCGCCGCCCTGGCGGGCGCAGCCCTGGCCACCGGGCCCCGCCCGGTCGCGGCCCAGACCCCCAAGCGTGGCGGCACCATCACGCTCAGGATGTGGGACCCGCCCCACTTCGACCACATGCTGACCATCTCCTACAAGACCCATGGCGTGCTGGGCTTCACCCACAGCCGGCTCCTCAAGCACAAGGCCGGTCCCGGCGTCGTGCCCGGGACCTTCCCGATCGAGGGCGACCTGGCCGAGTCCTGGAGCCAGCCCAACGACACCACCTACGTCTTCAAGCTCCGCCGCGGCGTCAGGTTCCACCCCAAGCCCCCCGTCAACGGCCGCGAGCTCACCGCCGAGGATGTCCGCTACACCATCGAGCGTTTCCTGACGGTGAAGGGAAACGCCAACGCCTACATGCTCAAGGACCTGGACAAGGTCGAGGTCCTCGACACGCACACGATCAAGTTCACCCTCAAGCAGCCCTTCGCCTGGTTCCTCGACATGCTGGCCAACCCCATCGCCACCGGGATCATCGCCAAGGAGGTCGTGGACAAGTACGGCGACCTCAAGAAGCACGAGTCGGTGATCGGCACCGGCCCCTGGATGCTCGACAGCTACCGGCCCAACGTGGGGCTGACGCTCGTGCGGAATCCCCACTACTTCGTGCCGGGGCTGCCGTACATCGACCGCGTCGAGATCATCGTGGACGAGGACAACGCCTCCCGCATGGCCGCCTTCCTGGCCGGCAAGTACGACGTGGGCTGGGAGTTCCCGGGCGTGATCAACCGGACCGACTGGGTGCAGATCAAGGACACGCTCAAGCAGAAGCGGCCCACTCTCAAGCTGCAGGAGTTCCCGGCCAACGTCATGGGCCACATCTCCATGCGCGCCGACCAGAAGCCCTTCAGCGACGTCCGCGTCCGCCGGGCGATGTCGCTGGCCATCGACCGTCAGGGCATCCTCGATGCGGTCGCCGAGGGCGTCGGCGTCATGAACCCGCCCGTCCCTGCCGCCCTCAAGGACTGGGCGCTCCCCGTGAGCCAGCTCGGCGAGGGGGCCAAGTACTACAAGTACGACCCGAAGGAGGCGAAGCGGCTCCTGGCGGAGGCCGGCTACCCCAGCGGCTTCCCCGGCACCATCTGCTTCGCGACCTACGGGTCGACGGTGGTGGTGGACTCGGCGCAGCTCGTGATCAAGTACTTCAAGGACGTGGGCATCGACGCCAAGCTCGAGCAGAAAGAGTACGGCGCCTACGTCTCCACCTGCTTCTACGGCAACTTCCCCTCGATGGCGTTTGGCCCCCAGACGCCCTTCCTCGAGCCCGACAACTTCCTGTTCGGCCAGTACTACCCTGGCGAGCGGAAGAACCAGAGCCACAGCAACGACCCCGTCGTCGCCGACATGCTGGTCCGCCAGCGGCGCACCATGGACCCGGCCAAGCGCCGCGAGATCATCCACGAGATCCAGCGCTACCTGGCCACCCAGCAGTACTACGTCCAGCTCGCGTCGGGCGTCTACATCGGCGTCTGGGACGGCGCGCTCAAGAACTACGGGTCGAACCTCGGCTATGACTACGGCGGGCGGCTCATGGCGGCGTGGCTCGACCGTTAGCGTGAGTCGGGGCCCCGGGCGGGCGCCGCGGGCGCCCGCCCCGACCGTCTGATGCGGCAGTACGTCCTGCGGCGCCTGCTCGTGGCGATCCCATCGCTCCTGATCGCCTCGGTGATCGTCTTCTCGCTTCCGCGCCTCATCCCGGGCGACGTGGTGCAACTCATGCTCGAGGAGAAGGCCTACGCCAAGGATCTCGACTCCCTCCGCGCCAAGCTCGGCCTCGACCGGCCCCTGCACGTGCAGTACTTCGAGTGGCTCGGTCGCGTGGCCCGCGGGGACCTCGGGGAATCGCTCTGGACGAGGCGCCCGGTCATCGCGGAGCTCTGGAGCCGCCTGCCGGTGAGCCTCGAGCTCGGGCTCCTGGCCCTCGGCTTCGCCCTCGTGATGGCGGTTCCCGTCGGCATCGTCTCCGCCACCCGCCAAGACACCCTCGCCGACTATGCCGCGCGGAGCATGGCGATCCTGGGCCTGTCGGTGCCCGGCTTCTGGATCGCCACGCTCGTGGTGCTCCTGCCGGCGATCTGGTGGGGCTGGAGCCCGCCCATCCACTTCACGGAGTTCTCGAAGGACCCGTGGGCGCATGTGAGCCAGTTCCTTCTCCCGGCCTTCATCCTCGCGCTGGCCTCGGCCGCGGCCGTCATGCGTCTCACCCGGGCCATGCTGCTCGAGGTGCTCCGCCAGGACTACGTGCGCACGGCCTGGGCCAAGGGGCTCCGCGAGCGCATCGTGGTATTCAAGCACAGCTTGAAGAACGCGCTGATCCCGGTGATCACCGTGCTCGGCATCCAGGTGGCGCAGATCCTGGGCGGGACAGTGATCTTCGAGTCCATCTTCGGGCTGCCCGGGATGGGCCGCTTCCTCTTCGACGCCATCAACCAGCGCGACTACCCGGTGATCCAGGGGGTGAACCTGCTCATCGTCTCCGTCGTCGTCCTGATCAACCTCGTCGTCGACGCGGCCTACGCCTGGCTGGACCCCCGGATCCGCTACTAGGGGGTCAGGTCTTGCATTACGACATCGGAGGGGCCACGTGTTGGATTGCAAGACCTGACCCCATGCGAAGCCTCTGGCTCTTCTGCCGCCGGAAGCCGCTCGGGGCCCTTGGCGCGGTCGTGGTGCTCGGCATGATCGCCATGGCGCTCTTCGCCCACTGGATCGCGCCGTACGCCTACGACGAGACCATCCGCGGGGCCCGCATGAAGCCTCCCGGCACCGCGTTCTGGATGGGCACCGACAACCTGAGCCGGGACATCTGGAGCCGCGTGGTGTACGGGGCGCGCGTGTCCGTCACGGTGGGCTTCGGAGCCGTGCTGCTCGGCAACGCTCTCGCCACGGTCATCGGCATCACCAGCGGCTACTTCGGGGGCAAGTACGACATCGCCGTGCAGCGAGTCGTGGACGCCTGGCAGTCCTTCCCGTTCCTGGTGGTGATCCTGTCGCTCATGGCGGTGCTCGGGCCGGGCCTCCTGAACGTGATCCTGGCGCTCGGCGTCCTCGGCGCCGCCGCGGCCTCGCGCGTGATCCGTGGGGCCACCATCTCGGTCCTCCAGAATGCCTACATCGAGGCGGCCCGCGCGATGGGCGCGGGGCACCTCCGGCTCATGCTCCGCCACGTCCTCCCCAACGTCGCGGCGACCATCATCATCCTCGCCACCATCGGCCTCGGCGGCGCCATCCTGGCCGAGTCGGCCCTGTCCTTCCTGGGCTTCGGCGTGCCGCCCCCCTACCCATCCTGGGGCGCCATGCTCTCCGGCTCCGGTCGCTCGTACATGTACCGGGCGCCGTGGATGGCCATCTGGCCCGGCGCCGCCATCTCGCTGGCGGTGTTCGGCTTCAACATGCTGGGCGATGCCCTGCGGGACGTCCTCGACCCGCGCCTCCGCGGCGCCGGCGGCGGGCGCATCCGCTAGCTAGGCGCGCGCGGACGGAGCGCCCATGGACTTCATCGCCCTCCACGCCGCGAGCAAGCCCCAGGCCGTCTGCCTCACCGAGGGCGAGCGCGCGTGGACCTGGGCGGAGTTCCTGGAGCGGCGCAATCGCCTGGCCCATTCGCTCGCGGGGCTGGGATTGTCGGCGGGCGAGAAGATGATCGTCTACGCCCACAACTCCCTCGAGGCCCTCCTCGCCCCGGCGGGGGCCCGGGCGCTGGGGGCCATTCCCGTCCCCATGAACCACCGGCTGGTGGCCGAGGAGGTCGCCTATATCCTCGACCACTCCGACGGCGTGATCGTCGCCGCCGACGACTCGTTCATCCCCGTGGTCGAGCAGGTGCGCCCGGGCGCCGGGAAGGTGCGGCACTGGATCCTCATGGGCGGGGCGCGGCGGCCCTGGGCGCTTCACCTCGACGACCTGATCCAGCGCGGCGGCCCGCACACGCCGCCGGCGGCGGGCGCGGCGGTCGGCGGCTCGATGATCTACACGGGCGGCACCACGGGGAAGCCCAAGGGCGCGCTGCGGGGGGCGGTGAATCCCGCCATCGTGCTCGGGTTCATGCAGGCGCTCGATCTCACCGACCCGAGCCACGTCCACCTCGTCGCGGGCCCCATGTACCACTCGGCGCCGGGCGGCTTCGCGCTCTTCACCCACATGCTGGGCGGCAGCGTCGTCGTCATGCCGAGCTTCGACCCCGAGGCGGCGCTCCGGACCATCGAGCGCCACCGCTGCACCAGCACCTTCATGGCGCCGACCCTGGTGAAGCGCATCGTCGACCTGCCCGAGCCCGTGCGCCGCCGCTACGACGTCTCGTCCCTGCGGGTGCTCGTGGTGGCGGCGGCCCCCTGCCCGATGCGCGTGAAGGAAGAGGCGATGCGCTACTTCGGCCCGGTGCTCTACGAGTTCTATGGCTCCACCGAGCTCAGCATCAACACGATCCTCCGTCCCGAGGACGTCCTGCGGAAGCCCGGGTCCTGCGGCCGGGCCGCGCCCGGCATCGAGGTCGCCATTCTCGACGACGAGGGACGCTCGCTCCCGGCGGGGCAGCCCGGCGAGCTGCACGTCCGTCGCTATGCCGGCATGTTCGACGGCTACTACAAGGACGCGGAGGCGACGCGGGAAACGGAGCGCGGTGACTGGGTCTCGGTGGGCGACGTCGCCTCCATGGACGCGGAAGGCTTCGTCTACATCTGCGACCGTAGGCGCGACATGATCATCTCGGGCGGCGTGAACATCTACCCGGCGGAGATCGAGGACGTGCTCCACCGGCATCCGGCGGTCCAGGATGTCGCTGTCTTCGGCGTGCCGGACGATGAGTGGGGCGAGCGCGTCCACGCCGCCGTCCAGCCGCGTCCCGGCGCGGCGCTGGGGGCCGGCGAGGTCATCGCCTTCGCGCGCCAGCACATGGCCGACTACAAGGTCCCCCGCGAGGTGTCCCTGCACCGGGACTTCCCCCGCGACCCCGCGGGCAAGCTCATCAAGCGCGAGCTGCGCGACCCCTACTGGGCCGGACGCGCCGCTCGCATCTGAGCGCGGGGGCCCGGCCCTGACGCCTCAGTCCTCCAGGTAGATTCCGTTGTGGCCCACGGAGTGGGCGGCCTTCGACGTCGGGAAGTAGGTGAGCCCGTGGGGGCCGGGATCGGTACGGATCGAGCGGATCACCTCGCCGGTCGTCGTGTCGATGACGGCCACCTCGCCGTGGTACCGGCCGGTGATCCAGAACTGCTTGCCGTCGGGCGAGAGCTGCCCCATGTCCGGGCTGCCGCCGATCTTCCACTCCCTGACCACCGTCCTCGACCCGACGTCGATGATGGAAATGGATCCACCCAGACGGTTGCTCACGTAGAGCGACTTCCGATCGTGGCTCATGAGGATGCCGTGCGTGCCCTTCCCCGTGGGGATGAAGGAGACCTGCTTCCACAGCTCCGGATCGATCACGTGGACGCCGTGCTTCTTCTGATTCGCGACGTACAGGAGATGGCTCCCGGGCACCCGCACGACGTCGATCGGCAACCCGCCCACCTTCATCGTGGCCACCACTTCGAGCCTGATGATGTCGACCTTCACGAGCCAGCCCGAATACTCCGTGCTGGCCACGAGGTAGCTGCCGTCCCGCGAGAAGGCCAGATGATCCACGCCCGGCTGCGGAATCGGCACGCTCTTCACGAGCGTCCACGTCCGCGGATCGCGGAAGTCGAGCCGCCGGTAGCGCTCCGCTACCACGACCGCGTACTTGCCATCCGGCGTGAAGTAGAGGTTGTAGGGATCGGGTACCGGGACCTCGCCCACGACCTTCCCGGTCGACGGATCGATGACCGTCAGGGAATTGCCCTTCGTGTTGTTGACGTAGAGCCGGGCGAGATCCCACGACGGGGTGACGTGATGGGGCTCCTTGCCGGTCGGATAGGTTCCGATGATCTGAAAGGTCTTCGGATCGATCACGTGCACGGTGTTCGCGATCGTGTTCGGCACATACACGCGCTCCGGATAGTGCCCCAGCGGGCTCTTGCCGGTCTCGTGCGGGTTCGCCACGGCCGGCAGGGTCACCGGCCCCCTCTCCGTCACGACCGCCGAGGGGGCGTCCCGATCGCGCCCATGGCCGTGGGAGTCCGTCTCGGCTCCCTGAGCCCCCCAGCTCAGGCTGAGGAACGAGACAGCCAGGACTCCCCAGCGCGCCACCCGACGTGCACGTCTCATGGCGGCAATAATTCAACAGGCCGATGCCCCGACTTGTCAAGTGGCTTGGCCTGCCCTACAGTTGGCGAACCCAGGCCCTGACCGCCCCCTTGCCGGGGCAGATGCGGAGGCGTGACGCCATGACCACCAAGGCCCTGACCGTGCTCGCGCTCCTTGCCTCGCTCGTTTCCGCGCCGGCGACCACGGCCCAGGAGACCCCCCGGGCCGGCGGCGTGATCAAGGCCGCCATGATCGGCGAGCCGCCGTCGCTGGACCTGCACTGGACGACAGCCGTGATCGTGCAGCAGATCACCTGGCACATCTACGAGACGCTCTACACCTACGACAAGTCCTTCAGCCCCATCCCCATGCTGGCCGAGGGTCACTCGGTCGCCGACGGCGGTCGGCGCTACACGATCACGCTCCGCAAGGGGGTCAAGTTCCACAACGGCAAGGAGATGACGTCGGCGGATGTGGTCCCCTCCCTCCAGCGCTGGGGGAAGATGGGCACCTCCGGCAAGCTCCTCTGGAAGAGGGTGGAGGTGGTGGAGGCCCGGGACCCCTACACCGTCGTCATCCACCTCAAGGAGCCGTCGGGCTCGCTCCTCTACGGCCTGGCCGAGCCCAACAACGCGGCGGCCATCTACCCCAGGGAGGTGATGGCGGCGGCCGGCGACGGGCAGATCAAGGAGTTCATCGGCACCGGCCCTTATCGCTTCGTGGAGCACAAGGCCGACCGGCACATCAAGCTGGCGCGCTTCAAGGACTACGCGGCCCGGCCGGAGCCGGCCCACGGCTGGGGCGGGAAGCGCATCGCCCACGCCGACGAGATCCTCTTCATCCCCGTCCCCGACGTCGCGGTGCGGCTGGCCGGCGTGGAGACCGGCGAGTACCACTTCGGGCAGAACATCAAGCAGGACCAGCACGAGCGGCTCAAGCGGAACCCCGCGCTCGAGGCGGGGGTCGTGAAGCCTTACGGCTGGATCACGGCGGTGCCGAACCACAAGCAGGGCATCATGACGAACAAGAAGGTCCGCCAGGCCTTCCTGGCCGCGCTGGACATGGATCCGATCATGGCCGCCGGCGTGGGCAACAAGGCCTTCTACCGGCTGGACGGGGCCCTCTTCTATCCCGAGCAGGGGCTCGCGCACTCCCAGTCGGGGGTCACGGGCTATAACCAGAAGAGCCGGGAGCGGGCACGGGCGCTCCTCAAGGAGGCGGGCTACAAGGGCGAGCCCGTCCGCTGGATCACGACCAAGGAGTACGACTGGATGTACAACACGGCCCTGGTCGCCAGGCAGCAGATGGAAGAGGCGGGCTTCAAGGTGGATCTGCAGGTCCTCGACTGGGCGACCCTCGTCCAGCGCCGGAACAAGCCCGAGCTCTTCGACATCTTCTCCACCGGCTTCACGCTGCGGGCGGACCCGGCGCTGGCGACGGCGATCCAGTGCAACTGGCCGGGCTGGTGGTGCCTCGAGGAGAAGGAGCGCCTGCTCGGCGAGATGCTCCGGGAGGGCGACCCCAGGAAGCGCCGCGCGATGATCGAGCGGCTCCAGGGCATCTTCTACGATGACGTGGGGCGCGTCAAGCTCGGCGACTACTTCCTCATGGACGTGACGCGCAAGGAGCTCCGCGGCTTCCGCGCGAGTCCCTTCCTGACCTTCTGGAACGTCTGGCTCGCGCGGTAGGCCGGGGCGCCGCGGGGCCGGCCGCATGAAGGTCTATCTCCTCCGGCGTCTCCTCGCGGTGGTTCCGGTCATGCTCGTGGTCGCCACGGTGGCCTTCGTTCTCATCCACCTGGCCCCGGGGGACCCGGCCAGCGTCATCGCGGGCCCCTACGCGACGCAGGACGACATCACCCGGCTCCACCACCAGCTCGGGCTCGACCAGCCGCTGCCGCTGCAGCTCGTCAAGTGGTACGGGCGCCTGCTCGCCGGCGACCTGGGGGATTCCATCTTCCTGCGCCGGCCCGTCAGCGAGGCCATCGTCGAGCGGCTCGAGCCCACGCTGCTGCTCACCGGCTGGGCGACGCTCATCGCCGTGCTCATCGGGATCCCCGCGGGCGTCCTCTCGGCGCGCTACCACAACTCGGCCCTGGACCAGTCCTTCATGGCGCTGGCGCTGGTCGGGCTCTCGGTGCCGAGCTTCCTCCTGGGGCTCCTCATGATCCTGGTCTTCGGCGTCTGGTTGGGCTGGCTCCCCGTGGCGGGCTACGCGCCGCTCGAGTCGGGGGTGTGGCCCAACCTGCGCTCGCTCCTGATGCCCGCCGTGTCCCTGGGCCTCGTCCAGTCGGCGCTCATCGCCCGCATCACGCGCTCGAGCATGCTGGATGTCCTGCGGGAGCAGTACATCCTGGCCAGCCGCTCCAAGGGGCTCGGAGAGCGCGCCGTCGTCTACAAGCACGCGCTCAAGAACGCCATCATCCCGACCCTCACGGTGATCGGCATCACGCTGGCGATCCTGATCGGCGGCGCCGTCGTCATCGAGACCGTCTTCAACATCCCGGGGCTCGGGCGGCTCATCATCTCCGCTGTGCTCCGCCGGGACTACCCGGTGATCCAGGGCGTGGTGCTGCTGATCGCCGTCGCCTACACCCTGGTCAACCTCCTCGTGGACCTGGCCTACCTGACCCTCGACCCGAGGATCCGGTATCGGTGACACGTGAGGCTTCCGCCCCTGCCGCGCCCCCTGGGGTCCTCGCTGTCGTCGCGCCCCCCCGCTGGCTCGGGCTCCGCGCCTTCCTCAGGCGCAGGACCGCCGTCCTGGGCGCGCTGCTGGTCGCGCTGAACCTGCTGGTCGCGCTGTCGGCTCCGGCTGTGGCGCGCCTGGACCCGCAGTTGCTGGACGTCCGGGCCCGGCTCTCGGCCCCCACGGCCGCACACTGGTTCGGCACCGACCACGTGGGCCGTGACGTGTGGAGCCGCGTCGTGCACGGCGCGCGCCTCTCGATGCTGGTGGGGGGCTCGGTGGTGCTGCTGGCCTGCGCGGGCGGCCTCGTCTTCGGGCTGCTGGGAGGCTTCTACCGCGCCCTCGATAACCCGCTCATGCGTGTCATGGACGGGCTCATGGCCTTCCCGGGGATCATCCTCGCCATCGCCCTCATGGCCTCCCTGGGCCCGAGCGTGCTCAACGTCATCACGGCGCTGGGCGTGGTCTACGTCCCGCGCGTGGCACGGATCGTCCGCGGCTCGGTGCTCGTGGTCCGCGAGACCGCCTACGTGGAGGCCGCCCGCGCCCTCGGCATCCCCGACACGCGGATCCTGCTGCGTCACATCCTCCCCAACTGCCTCTCGCCGGTGATCGTGCAGGGAACCTTCATCTTCGCGGCCGCCGTCCTCGGCGAGGCCGCCCTGTCCTTCCTCGGCGTGGGGGTCCCGCCCCAGATCCCGTCGTGGGGCAACGTGCTGGCGGAGGGGCGACTGTACCTGCAGCAGGCGCCGTGGCTGATCGTGTTCCCGGGCGCGGCCATCATGGCGGGCATCCTGGGGCTCAACCTCTTCGGGGACGGGCTCCGCGACCTCCTGGATCCGCGGCTGCGGGGGGTGCAGGGGGCTTCGCGCGAGGGCTGAGCCCGCGCCCTACCGCGGCCGCACCCGGGCGGGCGTCTGGGGCCGCGCGGCGGGCTTCGTCAAGTCGGTGACGGCCTCGCGCAGCGTGGTGAGCAGCGCCAGCGCCTCCGGGCCCAGCGGCCGCTGGCGGGGGTGGATCACATCCAGGCTCCGGGCGATGGGCTCTGCGTCCGAGATCTCGATGGACACCAGGCGCCGCTGACGGATCTCCTGCGCCACCGCCAGGAGCGGGAGGAAGGCGAGCCCCATCCCCCGGTCCACCATCCGCTTTGCCGTCTCGATGGTCTCCACCTCGAGCACCACGTTGGGGACGAGGCCCGCACGGCGGAAGAGCCCGTGGCTCAGCGTCCAGTCGCTGGAGCCGCGGTCGAAGAAGATGAGCGGACGGTCAGCGATCTCCTCGAGCGCGGCCCGCCGTGACCGCGGCGGCCAGGAGGCGGCGCGCCCCACCAGGGTGAGCGGATCCTCCCGGAGGCTCACGGTCTCCACCCCCGGATGATGGAGGGAGCGGGCGACGCCCAGCTCCGCCTCTCCCCGGAGCACCATCTCCAGCACCTCCTTCGAGTGCCCGGAGCGCACGGTGATCATCACGGCGGGATGCCCGGCCTGGAAGCGGTGGAGGACGTCGGGGAGGAGGTAGGTGCAGATGGAGAGCGCAGCGGCGATCTGGAGCGTGCCGGCGCTGCCCTGGCGGAGGTCGTGGACGGCCTGGCGCGCCAGCGCGGCCGCGCGCAGGAGCTGCTCTGCGTGGGGCTTGAAGGCACGGCCCGCGGCGGACAGGGCCAGCCCGCCGCGGCCGCGCTCGAAGAGTGCCACGCGCAGGGAGTCCTCGAGGGCCTTGATGCGCGCGCTCACGGCAGGCTGGCTGATGTTGAGCGCCTCGGCCGCCCGGCGGAAGCCGCCGTAGGTCCCCACCGCCAGGAACGCCTCGATCTGCCCGATCTCCACGTCCGATTCACTTCCTTGATGCGGATATTTACGTCGATACACGAGAATTATAGCATCAGCCAGGCATACGACTTGGCCACTGACTATAAACTTACTTTATCAGGGCGATAGAAATGTTGCGTTTGGCCTACCTCGCATGAGTCGGCAGACTCATCCCACGGGAACCCGATCCACACCACCACCACCCACCGTCGCCGGGCGGACCACACGGATCGCGCCGGCGGCGACAGCCCGAGCGAGGGGAAAGACATGGAGAGCAAGGGGAAGGTCTTCCGGGAGCTGCTGCAGGACGAGCCGTATCTGTTCACGGGCGGCATCTACTCACCGCTGGACGCCCAGATCGCCGAGCGCGCGGGGATGAAGTCCATCTATCTCAGCGGCTACTCGGTGGCCATGATGAACGGCTGGCCCGACATGGGCCTGCTCACCATGACCGAGGTGGCCAAGACCGCCTCCATGGTGGCCTCGGCCGTGGAGGTGCCCATCATCGCCGACGCCGATGACGGCTACGGCAACGCGCTCAGCACCATGCGCACCGTCGCCGAGTTCGTCAAGACCGGCGTCGCCGGCATCCACCTCGAGGACCAGCGCTTCCCCAAGCGCTGCGGTCACATCGCCGGCAAGACCATCCTCGGCCGCGAGGAGGCCCTCGGCAAGTACAGGGCCGCCCTCGACGAGCGCAACCGGCTGGACCGCGACTTCGTCATCATCGCCCGCACCGACGCCTTCGGCGCCGTCGGCGGCAGCATGGAGGAGGCCATCTGGCGCGGCCGGGCCTACGCCGATGCCGGCGTGGACTCGGTGTGGTGCGAGCTGTCCAGCTCCGACCGGGGCCCTGCCATCGAGTTCGCCCGCGCGATGCGGAAGACCCACCCACAGCTCCCGCTGTCCTTCAACTACTCCTCTTCCTTCCGCTGGCACCGGGACCCCGACCCGCTGACCTTCCGGGAGCTGGGGGAGCTCGGCTACAAGTTCATCTTCATCACGCTCTACGGCGCTCACGCCGCCATGTACTCGGTGTGGAACCACATGCACGAGCTGGTCAAGAACGAGGAGCAGGCCCAGTGGACGCTGGAGCGCCTCAAGGCCGGCCATCCCACGGAGAGCCACCACGTCATGTCCCGCGTCGCGCTCTTCCAGGAGTACGAGCACAAGTACATCCCCGGCACCGAGGAGCGCCTCAAGGCCTCCGACGGCTTCGCCGAAGGGCACCGCTAGACGCTCAGCCCGGCCCCGCCCGCTCCCCGGCTCCCCGGAGGGGAGCGGGCGGTCTACCCTTGACTCGCCGGCGGGCCTGCCTCTAGGATAGCGACGCCCTTCACCCACACCGTCGCCACTCGAGGAGGCACGCCCCATGAGCAAGAAGGCCGAGAGCCAGCCCTCTCCCGTCACCCGCCGCGCCTTCCTCAAGACCGCCTCCGGTGCCACCGCGGCCGCTGCCCTGGCCGGGCCCTTCCCCGCGTCCGTCAACGTGGCCCGCGCCCAGAGCCGCCCGATCAAGGTCGGCATCGTGTCGGCCTATTCCGGCGTGTTCTCCGTGGTGGGCAAGCGCAGCGAGCTGGCCATTCGCCTTGCCTTCGAGAAGTCGAAGTACCGCGACCGCGTGAAGTTCTTCATCGAGGACAGCCAGGTCAAGCCGGACGTGGCCGTCCAGAAGGCCCAGCGGCTGGTGGAACGGGAGGGCGTGGACGTCCTGGTGGGCCCGGTGGCGGGGCACGAGGGGCTCGCCGTCTCGGAGTACTGCAAGACCAAGAAGAAGCTCATGCTCCTCGTCTACGGCGGCAACGTGAAGATCGCCGGCGAGAACTGCAGCCGTTACACGTTCATGGTGGGCCACACGATCTGGAGCGTGAGCGCGCCGGTGGTGCCGTGGGTCCTCGAGACGCTCGGGAAGGACGTCTTCCTGATCGGCTCGGACTACATCACCGGCCGGGACATCGTCCGCTGGATGGACGAGGGCATCAAGAAGGGCGGCGGGCGCATCGTCGGCACGACCTTCCCCCCGCTGGGCAACAGCGAGTTCGCCCCGTACATCGCCCAGATCAAGAACGCCAGCCCCCGGCCCAAGGTCGTCACCGGCTTCGTCGGCGGCAGCGACCTCGTGGCGCTCGCCAAGCAGTTCGACGAGTTCGGCCTCAAGCGCGACGGGATCGTCATGGTGCAGACCATCGGCGGCTTCTCCGACGTCCAGGCCCGGGCGATGGGCGAGGCGGGAGTCGGGCACTACGACATCATCCACTACTCGCACTGGCTGACCCACAAGGAGAACCAGGACTTCGTCGCCGACTTCAAGAAGTTCGCCCCGGAGGAGCTGGTGGATGACGCCCACGCCATCGGCCACGACGTGGGTACCTGCATCGTGCACGGGCTGGATGCGGCCGGCGGGGTCCCCGACAACGACAACGAGAAGATGATCGACGCCATCGGCAAGCGCCGGTGGGTGGGACCGCGGGGCGAGTGCTCCTTCGGCCCCAACCACGTGATCAAGCACCCGCTGAACATCCGCCAGATCCAGAAGGTCGGCAACGAGTACCGGTCCATCCCGATCAAGAACCTCGGCGCCATGGGGACCCCATGGGACGCCTCGGGGCCCGGAGGCGCCTGCAAGCTGTAGGGCCGGGCGGGCCTGCGTGGCCTCCCCCGAGGTCCTCCTCACCAACTTCCTCTACGGCCTCACGATCGCCTCGGCGCTGATCCTCATCTCGTCGGGGCTGTCGCTCATCTTCGGGGTCGTCGGCGTCGTCAACTTCTCCCACGGCTCCTTCTGCATGCTGGGGGCCTACGTCGGCTACTCGCTGGTGATGGTCACCGGCTCCTTCTGGGCCGCCCTCGCGGTGGCGCCGCTCGTGGTGACGGCCGGCGCGATGCTGATGGAGCGCTTCACGCTGCGCCCCCTCTACGGGCTCAATCCCCTCTACCAGCTCTTCCTCACCTTCGCGCTGAGCCTCGTCTTCTCCAACCTCGTGCTCATGCTCTGGGGCGGGGACACGGTGTCCATCTCGACGCCCCCCTACCTGCGTGGGTTCGTCTCGATCCTCGGCATCGCCTACCCGACCTTCCGCCTCTTCGTGCTCGTCTTCAGCGTCTGTCTGGCCGCGGCGCTCTGGCTCTTCATCGAGCGCTCCGTCTGGGGGGCCGTGCTCCGGGCGGGGCTGCACAACATGGAGATGGTCGAGGCCTTCGGCATCAACACGCGCGCGCTGGTCAGCGGCGTCTTCGCCGTGGGCGCGGGGCTCGCCGCCGTAGCGGGCGTCGTCATGGGCGCCATGCGCAACGTGAACCCCGAGATGGATCTCGATCTCATCACGAGCGCCCTCATCGTCGTGGTCATCGGCGGGCTCGGCAGCTTCCGCGGCGCCGTCATCGGCTCGCTGATCCTCGGCACGGCGGAGTCCTTCGGCGCCCAGCTCCTGCCGGGTCTCGCCAAGTTCATCGTCTGGATCGTCATGGCCGCGATCCTTCTCTGGCGCCCGGAGGGGCTCGTGAGGGACGCGTGACCGCCCGGCTCGCCGCGGCCGGCGTGCTGCTGGCCCTCCTGGCACTCCCGCTCGGGGCGGGCACGCTCTACTCGGACTTCTACCTCTCGCTGGCGATCCGCGTCCTGGCCTTCGTGATCCTCCTGCTCGGCTTCGATCTCCTGGCGGGCTACGGCGGTTTGATCTCCTTCGGCCACGCGATGTTCTTCGGCTCAGGCGCCTACGCCGCCGCGCTCACGCTCAAGCATGTCACGACCTCCGTGTGGGTGGCGCTGGCCGTGGCCATCGCGGTGAGCGCCCTCCTCGCCCTCATCGTGGGCTTCCTCTCCATCCGGGCGCGGGAGATCTACTTCGTCTTCCTCACATTCGCCTTCGCCCAGTTCGCCTACCACGCGGTGAACTCCTGGGAGTGGGCGGGGGCGGCCAACGGCCTGCCCGGCATCCCGCCCCCGTCCCTCTGGCTGACGGGCCGGCTGCCATTGGACCTCGACCGCCGCAGCGTCTTCTACTACTTCGCGCTCGCCATGGCCGCGGCGGCGTTCCTCGTGGCACGCCGGATCGCGGCCTCCGCCTTCGGGCGCGTGCTGGTCGGCATCCGCGAGAACGAGGAGCGCGCCCGCTTCCTCGGCTACGACGTCACCCGCTGCCTCCGCCGCGCCTTCCTGATCTCCGGCGTCTTCGCCGGGGTGGGCGGGGCCCTGCTGGCTTCCTTCCAGAGCTTCGTCGCCCCAACGCTCTACCACTGGAGCGTGTCGGGCGAGGTGCTGCTCATGGCGCTGCTCGGCGGCATGGGCACGCTGGTAGGGCCCATGGCGGGCGCCGCCTTCGTCATCGTGCTGGGGGACTTCCTCTCCTCCTGGCTCGCGGAGCGCTGGCTCCTCGTCATGGGGCTGATCTACGCGGCCTGCGTGCTCTTCTCGCCGACCGGCTTCGCCGGCATCGCGCGGCGCCTGGGGGCCCTCCGTGGCTCTGCTGAGACTCAGCGGGCTCCGTAAGGCCTTCGGGAGCCTCCAGGTCATCGAGGACCTCGAGCTCACCGTCGAGGCGGGGCGCATCACCTCGGTGATCGGGCCCAACGGCGCCGGCAAGACGACCCTGTTCAACCTGATCACGGGCCGGCTCCCCCTGGACGCCGGACGCATCCTCTTCAAGGAGCGGCCCATCACGGGGCTGACCCCCGACGCCATCGCGCGGCTGGGCCTGGCGCGCTCGTTCCAGATCACGAATGTCTTCCCCGCGCTCAGCGTGCGGGAGAACGTGCGGCTCGCCGCCCAGGCCCACGAGCCCGGCGCCCTCTCCCCCTGGCGCCCCGCCGAGCGTCTCGCCGGGGCGGCCGACCGGGCCGAGGCCGCGCTGGCCCAGGTGGGGCTCAGCGCGCTGCGAGACCGGCTCGCGCAGACGCTCTCCCACGGCGACCAGCGCCACCTGGAGATCGCGATGACGCTGGCGACGGGGCCCGAGCTGCTGCTGCTCGACGAGCCCACCTCCGGCATGTCGGCCGTGGAGACGGGCCGCACCATGACGCTCATCGGGGAGATCGCGCGGCGGGTCACGGTGCTCATCATCGAGCACGACATGGACCTCGTCATGGGTCTCTCCCACCGGGTGGCCGTCATGGCCTTCGGCCGGAAGATCGCGGAGGGCACCCCGGCCGAGGTGGCCCGCGACCCCGAGGTGCGCCGCGTGTACCTGGGGGATCTCTGATGGCGCCGGGTCCCGGCCCCGCGCTGGCCCTCGAGGGCGTCAACACCTACTATGGCCCGAGCCACATCCTCTTCGACCTCGGGCTCACGGTGGGCGAGGGCACGGTGACCTGCCTCCTGGGACGGAACGGGGCGGGCAAGACCACCGCCATGCGGACCATCATGGGCCTCACCCCGCCCCGCTCCGGCGCCATCACCTTCCGGGGGACGCGCATCTCGGGCCTGCGCCCCTGGCAGATCTTCCGCCGGGGCATCAAGCTGGTCCCGCAGGGGCGCGGCATCTTCCCACCGCTCTCCGTGGAGGAGAACCTCCGCCTCGCGCTCCTCCGCGCCGAGGTGCCCGACCCCAGGGCCGAGATCGAGAAGGTCTTCGCCCTCTTCCCGGTGCTCGCCGAGCGGCGGCGCCAGCGGGGGCAGACCCTGTCAGGTGGGGAGCTGCAGATGCTGGCCATCGCCCGCGCGCTGCTGGGGCGCACCGGCCTCATCCTCATGGACGAGCCCACGGAGGGGCTGGCGCCGCTGGTGGTGCGCGCGATCCAGGAGACCCTCCACCGCATCAAGCGGGAAGGCGTGACGGTGCTGCTGGCCGAGCAGAACGCGCGCATGGCGCTGGACGTGGGGGACTGGCACCACATCATCGATGACGGGCGCATCCACTTCTCGGGCAACAGCCGCAGCATCCTCGGCAACGAGGAGATCATGACGCAGTACCTCGGCGTCTCCCAGCGCTGACCCGACGGAGGCCACGCCCACGGCGGGACGCGCCGGTCGAGCCGGGGGTCAGCGGCCGGTGAGGAGGCGGAGGGCCGCGTCGTGCAAGCGTCCGTTGCTGGCGAGCACGCTGCCGCCGTAGATGGTGGGGCATCCCGAGAAGTCGGTGAGCCGCCCGCCCGCCTCCTCCACCAGGATCTTCACGGCGGCGATGTCCCAGGGCTTGAGATCGACCTCGGCGTAGACCTCGGCTCGTCCCTGGGCCAGGAGACCATAGCCGTAGTAGTCCCCGAAGCCGCGGGTGCGGGAGGCCGCGTCCACCAGGCGGACGAAGCCGTCCCAGCACGGCGTCGCGCGGAGCAGCTTGAGGTCGGAGTGGAGCACGGTGGCCGCCTCCAGGCTGTCGAGGTCGGAGACGCGGAGACGCTCGCCGTCGCAGAAGGCCCCCTCGCCCTTCCGCGCCCAGAAGCACTCGCCGCTGGCCGGGTTCAGCACCACGCCCGTGGTGACCTCGCCCTGCTCCTCGAGCCCGATGAGGACAGCCCAGACGGGGATGCCGCGGACGAAGTTCCTGGTCCCGTCGATGGGATCGATGATCCAGCGCCGGTCGGTGGGCCCTTGCTGACCGAACTCCTCTCCCAGGAAGCCGTGATCGGGGAAGGCGCGCCGGAGGATCGCCGTGATGGCCTGCTCCCCCTCGCGGTCGGCCTGGGTCACGGGCGTCTGGTCGGGCTTGAGCGTGACCTCGAAGCCGCCGCGATAGTACTTCATGGCGATCTCGCCGGCGGCCCGCGCGGCGGCGAGCGCCGCGGCGACGGTGGGGTGGGACGGCGTCACTCCCACTCGCCGCGCTCCTCCAGCGCCGCCTTGCAAACCTCCAGCGCCTCCACGACCACGGGCATGCCACCGTAGGTCACCTGCTGGAAGATCACCTCGGCCACCTCCTGACGCGTGGCCCCCACGTTGAGCGCGGCGTGGACGTGGGCGCGGAGCTCGGCCCGCCGGTTCAGCACGGTGAGCGAGGCCACCGCGCAGAGCTCCCGCTGCTTCTGCGAGATCACCTCGCGGCTGTAGAGCTTGCCGGTGAAGAACAGGCTGAGCTCCTTGGCGAGGCCCTTGTCGAACTTCTTCCACGTCTCGAAGCCCACTCCTCCCTTGAGCGTGTGAAAGAGCATCTGCCCCGTCTTCTTCGTCGTCTCCCTGAGCGTCTCGTCCATGGGTCCCCTCCCGGGATCCGCCGCGGGCCTCCGGGGCCCCGCGGTCGGGCATGTCTCCGCCCGAGCATTGTACCTGGACAGGGCCGGGGGCGATCTGCCAGACTCGCGGGAACGTGTCCAGGTCATCCAAGAAGCCCCTGCGATGTCGGCGATGCGGCAGCCACCAGGTCCGCCGGGCCAGCCGGGTTGGCCTGCTCGAGCGCCTGATGAGCGTGGGCTACGTCTACCCGTTCCGCTGCGAGGTCTGCCAGCACCGCTTCAAGGCCCTCCGGTGGGGCGAGCGCTATGTCCGGGCGCAGCCCGACCGCCGCCGGCACGAGCGCCTGCCGGTGGACTTCTGGACCACGCTCTTCTGGAAGGACGGCGAGCGGCAGGGGCGCGTACGGGACCTCTCCGAGGCCGGGGCGACCCTCGAGGCGGACCTGCCCGTCGCCCCGGGCGAGTCCCTCGAGCTGACGCTACAGCCCAACGACTCCGAGCCCCCCATCACGGTGGAGGTGGCCGTGGTCCGCTCCGTGCAGTCGGGCCGGCTGGGCCTGCAGTTCATCCGCGTCAAAGGCGGCGACGATGAGCGGCTCGGGAAGTTCCTGCGCGAGCGAGGAGGACGCCGATGGACCCGCTGACCTGCCCGAGGTGCCGGAGCCCGCATGTCCGCCGCGTGGGGCGCGACTGCGCCGTCGAGCGGCTCCTGAGCGCCGCCTACATCTACCCCTTTCGCTGCCAGATCTGCGAGCTGCGGTTCAAGCGCCTGCGCTGGGGTGAGCGCTACGTCCGTGTGGAGCTGGACCGCCGCGACTTCAGCCGGGTCGCAGCGAACATCTGGGCGGCCGTGGTGTGGCAGGGGCGCCAGAGCCAGGCCACGGTGCGCGACCTCTCGGTGGCCGGCTGCTGGCTCGAGACGGACGCGCCCGTGCCCATCGGCGAGCTGGTGCGCCTCAGCCTCGAGCCGGAGGACGAGGCGCCCATCGAGGTCGAGGTGGGCGAGGTCCGCTCCGCCGGGGCCGGGCGGCTCGGCATCAGGTTCGTCCGCGTGGACCCCGTCCACCGTGAGCGGCTCTGCCAGACCGTGGCGGACCTGCTCGCCGCCTCTCCGCCCGCCGCGCCACCGGCCTGAGCGGCCCGCCGGCTGCCCGGACGGGGCGCCGTCAGGGCTCGATCCGCTCGAGGATCCGCGTGAGCTCCCCCGGTGCCGAGAGCATGGCGTTGTGGGCGCACGTCATGTCCACCGGGGTCACACCCAGGCGTGCGGCGTAGCCCGCGGCGCGATCGGGCGGCACTGCCACATCGGCCAGGCAGCGGATGTAGGTCCGGGGCACCCGCATCGCGTAGAAGACGCGCAGGTCCACCGGTTCCACGAAGGGCCGGATGGCCTGCGGGGTCAGGAGCGACAGCGCCCGGAGCGCCCGAGGATGATCGCGGGACAAGTCCCCCATCCAGCGGGCCCACGCCGTCTCCGCCGGGTAGAGAAAGGTGCCGTCGCCGCGCCCCGCCACCATGCCGCGGAGCAGCTCGCGCGCCGGAGCCGTGGCATTGGTCGCCGCGAGATTGCCGCCATCGGGCACCACCACCGCGGCCAGGAACACCAGGTGCGCGACACGCCCCGGGCAGAGCTCGGCCACCTTGGGGATCACGATGCCCCCCATGGAGTGGCCGACCACGATGCCCCGCCCGACCCCCTCGCGCGCCATGGCGTCGGCCACGGCGCGCGCGTAGCTCTCCACGCTCGCCCGGCGGACCTCGCCGGCGCGTCGGCCGTGGCCGGGCAGGTCCAGCGTCACCACCTGATGGCCCCGCCGACGCAACAGCGCCCGGACGGCGTCCCAGCACCAGGCGCCGTGGCAGGCGCCGTGAACGAGCACGTATTGCTTGGTCATCACGAAGCCCGTGTTGGGGGTTGACTGCAGCGGCTGCGGCCTCTAGCGTAGATGCCAAGCACCATAGCACACGCCAGCGGCGTGACCGGCCCTCAACCTGCAGCGAGTGTCAGGACAAGGAGCCCCGTATGGCCACCATCGAGCGGTACTGCGCCAAGGACGTCTTCGACCCGCCCGCGTACTCGCAGGCCGTGAAGGTCACCGGCGCTCAGACCATCCTCTTCCTCTCGGGCCAGGTGGCCTATGACGCCCAGGGCCAGCCGGCCCACCGCGGCGACTTCGCCGCCCAGGCGCGGGCGGTGTTCCAGGCGATCCGGTCGCAGGTGGAGGCGGGCGGGGGCACGCTCGGCAGCGTCGTCAAGCTCAACACCTATCTCACGGACATGCGTCATCGGGCGGAGCTTCAGCCGGTGCGCACGGAGTTCTTCGGCCCGAAGACGCCGGCCTCCACGCTGGTCGCGG
Source organism: Candidatus Rokuibacteriota bacterium (assembly GCA_016188005.1). Classification (NCBI taxonomy): domain Bacteria; phylum Candidatus Rokuibacteriota; species Candidatus Rokuibacteriota bacterium. The sequence continues at coordinate 68,956 of JACPIQ010000028.1, forward strand.
TGGCGGCCCTGGCGCACCCCGACTGGCTCATCGAGGTCGAGGCCATCGCGGTGGTCTGAGGAACGATCGTGACCGGCGACATCAACCCGTTCATCTTCCGCGCCTACGACGTGCGCGGGAAGGTCGGCCTGGATATCACGCCCGAGGTCTTCGAGGAGGTGGGGCGCGCCTACGGCACGCTCATCCGCCGCAACGGCGGCCGCAGCATCGCCCTCGGCATGGACAACCGGCTCTCTTCCCCCGCGCTCAAGGAGGGCTTCGCCCGGGGCTGCCTCGGCACAGGCCTCGACGTGGTGGACATCGGCGTCAACCACACGCCGCTCCTGTACTTCGCCACCGCCCACTGGGGGCTCGACGGCGGCGCCACGGTCACCGGCAGCCACAACCCGGTCTCGGACAACGGCGTCAAGATGGTCCACCCGGGGGCGGCACCGCTCACCGAGGAGGAGATCCAGGGGCTGCTCGCGGCCATCCGCCGCCAGGACTTCGAGCAGGGCGCCGGCCGGCGGACGGCGCGCGATCCCAGGGAGGACTACTTCGGCGCCATCGCCGCCCACGTGAAGCTGACGCGCCCGCTGCGCGTGGCGGTGGACGCGGGGAACGGCATCGCCGGCTCCTTCGCCCCCGAGCTGCTCCGGCGGCTCGGGTGCGAGGTGACCGAGCTCTACTGCGAGTCGGACGGCTCGTTCCCGAACCACCTGCCGGATCCCGAGATGGAGGAGAACATGCGGGATCTCGTCGCGCGCGTCCTCGAGACCCGGGCGGACGTGGGCATCGCCTACGACGGGGACGCCGACCGCATGGGCGTGGTGGACGAGCGCGGCCGACGCCACGAGGCCGACCTCATCCTGGCGTTGCTGGCGCGGGACCTCCTGACGCGGCACCCGGGGGCGGAGATCGTCTTCGACGTCAAGTCCTCCCAGGTTCTCGTGGACGACATCCGCGCGCACGGAGGCCGGCCCGTCATGTGGAAGACCGGCCACTCCCATCTCAAGCGGAAGATGCGCGAGGACAAGATCCTGCTCGGGGGCGAGGTCTCGGGCCACATGTTCTTCGGCGAGAACTGGTACGGCGTGGACGACGGAATCCTGGCCTCGTGCAAGTTCCTCGAGCTCTGCTCGCGGAGCCCGCGGCCCGTCTCCTCCCACTTCGACACGCTGCCGCATCTCTTCGCCACCCCCGAGCTCAAGGCGCCCTGTGCCGACGCGAAGAAGTTCGACGTCGTGGCGGAGCTGGCGCGGGAGTTCAAGGGGCGCTACGAGACGATCGACATCGACGGCGTGCGCATCCTCTTCCGCGAAGGCTGGGGACTCGTGCGGGCCTCCAACACCAACCCGTACCTCACCCTCCGGTTCGAGGCGAAGACCGAGCGGGGGCTCCGCGAGATGATGGCCACCGTCTACGACGCCCTCCGCCGCCACCCCTTCGTGACCCTGCCGGCCTGAGCGGACGAGCGATGCGGCTCCACCCCTTCCGGGCGCTGCGCCCCGCTGCCGGCCTGGCGCCCCGGGTCGCCTCGCCCCCCTACGACGTGGTCAGCCGCGAGGAAGCCGCCCGGCTGGCGGCCGGCAACCCGCTCTCCTTCCTCCACGTCTGCCGCTCGGACATCGACGTGCCGGCGGACGTGCATCCCCACGACGCGCGCGTCTACGCCAAGGCGCGGGAGAGCCTCGACCGTCTCGTGGCGGACGAGGTGCTGATCCGCGAGACCTCTGCGGCCCTGTACCTCTACCGCCAGGTGATGGGCGGGCGGGCCCAGGTGGGGGTGGTCGGCTGCGTGCACGTGGACGACTACGAGCAGGGGGTCATCCGCCAGCACGAGCGGACCCGGCCCGACAAGGAGGACGACCGTACCCGCCACGTGCTCACGCTCGACGCCCATGCCGAGCCGGTCCTCCTCGCCTATCGCGGACGGCCGGAGATGGCCCGGCTGGCCGAGGCGGGCATGCAGGCGCCCCCGCTCCACGACTTCACAGCCCCCGACGGGGTGCGCCACACGGTGTGGCGCCTCGCCGACCCTGCGGCCTGGGTCGCCAACTTCGGCGCCGTCACGCGCGCCTATGTCGCAGACGGGCACCACCGCTCGGCCAGCGCATGGCGGGCGGCGCGGGAGCGCCGCGCGGCGAACCCCCACCACCGGGGCGACGAGGAGTACAGCTGGTTCCTGGCCGCGCTCTTCCCGGCCGCCGAGCTCCGCATCCTGCCCTACAACCGCGTGGTCCGCGACCTCAAGGGGCAGACGGTGCCGGAGGTGCTGGAACAGCTCGGCAGGCTCGGGCGCCTATCACCGACAGGCGACCCGGCGCCGCCCCGTCCGGGGAGCTTCTGCCTCTACCTCTCGGGCCGCTGGCACCTGCTGGAGCTTCCTGAGGCTGCGACCGACAGGGTGGATCCGATCGGCTCCCTCGACGTCTCCCTCCTCCACGACCGCATCCTGGGCCCGGTGCTCGGGATCGGCGACCCGCGCACCGATCAGCGCCTGGACTTCGTCGGCGGGATCCGCGGCGCGCGGGCGCTCGAGGCGCGCGTGGACTCGGGAGAGATGGCGCTGGGGGTGTCGATGTACCCGACGACCATGGAGCAGCTCCTGGCCGTCGCGGACGCGGGGGCGATCATGCCGCCCAAGAGCACGTGGTTCGAGCCCAAGCTCCTGAGCGGCCTCTTCGTCCACACGCTGGGCTGACCGTCCGGCGGGACGAAGGCGGCACGGCAGGACCGGAGGAGGCCGCGATGACGACCGACGCCCGCGTGGCAGGCGCGGCGCCGGGCCTGACGCTCAGGTCCGGCAACCAGATGGTGGTGGAGGGCGCCCTCCGCGCCGGCTGCCGCTTCTTCAGCGGCTACCCGATCACGCCCGCCTCGGAGATCTACCGCGAGATGACGCTCCGCCTCCAGGCGCGCGGCGATGTGGCCCTCGGTGCGCCGGACGAGATCTCCGCGCTCTGCTACTGCATCGGCGCCTCGCAGCGCGGCGTCAAGGCGATGACGGCGACCTCCGGTCCCGGCTGGGCGCTCATGGTCGAGGCCTTCCAGTACGCCCTCATGGCCGAGACCCCCGTCGTCGTCGTTCTCGTCCAGCGCCTCGGCCCCAGCACCGGCGGCGCCACCCAGGGCGGCCAGGGCGATGTGCTTCTGGCGGAGTTCGCGACCTCCGGCGGCTACACCGTGCCCGTCTTCGCGCCGAGCACCCCGGTCGAGTGCTTCACCCTGGCCATGGCCGCCTTCAGCTGGTCGGAGGCGCTCCGGACCCCGGTGGTCCTCCTCAGCGACAAGGAGGTCGCCATGACCTACGAGGCCGTGGACCTGGCCGGCTTGCCCGAGGTGCCCGTCCACTCCCGCCCCCCGGCGACCGCGGAGGGGTACCGCCCCGTCCAGTTCGCCACGCCCGACGAGGTGCCCCCGTTCGCTCCGCTCACGGGCCCGCTCAAGGTCACCGTCACCGGCTCCGCCCACAACAAGGACGGCTGGCTCAGGAAGAACGACGCCGAGACCCTGGAGGTGCTCCGTCACCTCGAGGCGAAGATCGCCGCGCGGGCGCAGGACATGGCCATGGTGGTGCCGGACCTCCAGGACGACGCGGAGGCGCTCGTGCTGGGCTACGGGATCACGAGCCGGGCTGCGCGCGAGGCCATGCGCCTCGGCCGCGCAGCGGGACGGCGGCTGTCGTTCCTGGGCCTCCTCACCCTCTTCCCCGTCCCCGTGGAGGCGATCCGCGAGGCGGCCCGGACGGCCCGGCGGGTGGTCGTCGCCGAGGAGAATCTCTCCGGGCTCTACCGCAGGGTGCTGGCGGGAGCGCTCCCCGACCGCGAGTGGCACGGCGTCAACAAGCTCGGCAGCATGATCCGTCCCTCCGAGATCCTGGAGGCTCTGTGATGACGGCTCCCGAGCAGCCGTCCTTCCTCGGCGATCGCCCCTTCCCCTACTGCAAGGGCTGCGGCCACGGCCTCGTGGCGCGGGGCCTCGGCAGGGCGCTCGCCGGCCTCGGGCTCGACCCGAGCCAGATCGTCCTCACCACCGACATCGGCTGCGTCGGGCTCGTGGACCCGCTCTTCCCCGCCGTGCACACCGTCCACACGATCCACGGGCGCTCGACGGCCGTGGCCGCGGGCGCGGTCCTGGCCGACGCGCTGCTGGGCGAGGGGCGGATGAAGAACATCGTCATGATCGGCGACGGCGGCGCCACCATCGGGCTCCTGCACCTGACCCAGGCCGCCCTCATGAACGTGGACCTCGCGGTGCTGCTGCACAACAACATGCTCTACGGCATGACCGGAGGCCAGCACTCGGCGCTCACACCCGAGGGCTTCGCCACCTCCACGACGCTCCAGGGCAACTGGGTACCGGCTCTCGATATGGAGCAGCTGCTCCGCGGCTGCCAGGCCGGCTTCTTCGCCCGCCAGCTCGCCACCGATGCCGAGCTGGCCACGGTGATCGCCGAGGCCATCGCCTTCCCGGGCTTCGCGCTGGTCGAGATCCTCGAGCTGTGCACGGGCTTCGGCGTCCCGCTGAATCACATGGACGGCAAGGCGCTGAGAGCCCTGGCCGAGGCCGATGGGCGCCAGCTCGGCAGGCTGATCCACCGCAAGGACAGGCGGCCGTATCACAAGGTCTATCGCGCGCACTTCCCCGCGCCGTCCGGCCCTCCCGGGGCGGTGCAGCCTCCCGAAGCCCCCGCCCCCGCCTTCCCGCATCGCCTGCAGCGCCCCGTCACGCTGGTCATCGCCGGCAGCGCCGGGGAGCGGGTGCAGACGGCGGCGGCCACGCTCTGCCAGGCCGCCGTGCTCTCGGGGCTCCACTGCGTGCAGAAGAACGACTACCCGGTGACGGTGGGCAGCGGCTTCTCCCTCTCGGAGGTGAAGCTCTCGCCCGAGCCGATCCTCTACACGGGCACGGAGGCGCCAGACGCCGTGCTCATCACCTCCGCCGACGGACTCAGGGAGATCCGCGGCCGCGGCGATCTCGGGCGGCTGGCCCCCGGCGCGCTCGTCATCGCCGATGAGAGCCTCGCGGCGGATCTCCCCGTGCGCGGGGCACTCTGCCTGCCGCTCCGGCGGGCGCTCTCGCCAGCCGCGGCGGCCCTCGGCGCCGTGGCCGTCCTGAACCACCGCCGCGGAATACTCGCCCGCGAGGCGCTCCTGGCCGCCACAGCCGGCCTCGGCGGAAGTGCGGGCGGGATCCTCGAGCGAGCGCTGGACGCCGCCCTGTCTCTCGCCCCTGAGGCCGCCGCGCGCTCTGTCGAGGAGGGTCGCCCGTGACGGCGGAGCTCAGATCCTCATCGAGGCCTTCAGCGCGTCGCGCTCCGCCCTCGGCCGTCACCAGGTGGTCGTGGCGGGCATGGAGACCCCCGTCCGCGTCTACCCGACGCGCATGGACCTCGCGCGGCGGGCGTCGCCGTGTTCGTCCTCGACGACGCCGGGGCCTCGCGAATTGATGGGGTCAGGTCTTGCAATCCAGCACGTGTTGGATTGCAAGACCTGACCCCACGAGCCACGAGACGGTCATCTCCCGGGGCGGAGGCGCCCGGACCCTGCCAGCGCCACGAGCACGCCCCCGCCCACGAGACAGAGCGCGCCGACCGCGAGTCGCGTCGACCACGTCCCGGCCTGACTGCCGACGAGATACGCGCTCAGGAGCCGTTCCAGGCCGATCGCCATCAGCAGGAGGCCGGCGGCCAGGAGCGCCCTCAGGGTGGCTGCGGTTGGCGTGGCTCGGCCCCTATTCCGGCGCAACCCTGGGCAGCTCCACGCGGGTGGCGTCAATCACGCCCGAAGGAGCCGTGGTCCCGATCACGACCACGAAGGTTCCGGCGGGCCAGCGGTGAATCCTGGTCGGCCGTTCCCGCCACTGCCACGGCTCGGCGGGGTCCCGCCAGACGCGCACGACGTCGGCGCCGCGGATCCGGACCTCGAGGAGATCCGTTCTCCCGTTGACCCCAACCTCTTCAATCATCAGCACGCCTGCCGCGGGATCGAGGGACTGTAGAAGGCCCGCATGGCGGACCAGACCACCCGCGTCGGTGCCGCTGGTGGCGGCCGCCACCATGAGGAGAGCACCAGCGACCGCCAGCCGCCCCATAGGTCCATTAGTAATCGATCGGGTCGACCGCTTGTCAAGGGCCAATCCGAGGCGACTGCACGGACGCGGGGTCCGGGCGTTCAGGTCCGCAGCGGCCGTGCAGTCGCTTCCCGACGCGGCCGTCATGCTGCACTCCTCTCGACTGCTCCGGAGCGCGCGCGCGGGGGGTTGAAGCGGCCCCCTATCCGGGCAATAATCGCTGTGCCCGAGTCCGGAAAGGACCTGCAACGCATCCCGAGGGAGGCTGCCGCATGGATCAGGAGCAGAAGAGCGGGTACACGCCGCGGGAGCGCGTCGTCGCGGCCTACAAGGGCGGTTTCGCCGACCGCGTCCCCGCCTACCCCATCGCCGGGGTCTTCGCCGGCTGCCTCGACGGGCTCTCCATCGAGGAGTACTGCACCGATCCCGTGAAGGCCACCCGGGCGATGCTCAACTTCTACGATCGCTACCAGCCCGACATCATGATCGCCTTCAACGACCTGGCCAAGGAGGCCGAGGCCACGGGCTGCCACGTCAAGTACTCCGACTACGTGGTCCCCTCCATCGACCGTCACGTGCTCCAGGACGACAAGGGCCGGCTCGCGCGGATGGAGGTGCCCGACCCCAGGCGCGACGGCCGGATCCCGGCCTTCCTCGAGCAATGCGCGGCGCTGTCGGCGGCGAGGCTCCCGAGCGCGCTGGGCTCCGTGAACGTGGGCCCCTGCACCATCGCCATGCTCATGCGCAACCCGGAGCTGTTCTGCCTCGACACCATCGACGACCCGCCCTTCGTCCACGACCTCATGCGCTTCGCCACGGAGCTGGCCAAGCGGGTCGGGGATGCGGTGCTGGAGACAAAGATCGGGCTCTCCTACTCGGATCCGACGGCCTCCTGCTCCCTCCTCGGCCCCGACACCTACCGCGAGTTCGTCAAGCCCTACCACACGGAGCTGGTGAACTACTTCAGGGCGAAGAAGGTCGGCACCACCCTGCACATCTGCGGGACGACGCACCAGATCCACGCTGACCTGATGGACGCGGGCTTCACGGCCATCACCATCGACCTGGACCAGCAGGCCGACCCCGCGCTCAAGGTCGACCAGCTGGACAAGCTGGTGACCCTCGGCAACCAGCGCGGCGTCGTGGGCATCGGCAACGCGGACGTGACCATCTTCGAGCGCGCGACGCGCGCCGAGATCGAAGCCGAGGTGCGTCGCTGCATCGACACGGTGGGGCGGCGCTCGCGCTTCGTCCTGTCCACCTCGTGCGAGCTGCCCCCGCGCGCCGACCCCGACTGCGTGCAGTGGTTCATGGACGCTGCCCGCGACTACGGCCGCTACGAGCGGATGCTCGACCGGTGATCCCCGGGGTCGGCGTCTCGGTGATGCCGCTGGAGAACCGGCGGGGGACCATCGTCCACCTGGCGACGGAAGCCGAGCGCCTCGGCTACGAAGCCTGCTTCCTCACCGAGACGTGGGCACATGACACGACGGTGCTCCTCGGGGAGCTGGCCGTCCGCACCCGGCGCATCGCCCTCGGCTCAGGCGTGCTCGGGATCTGGGGACGGAGCGCCGGGACGCTGGCCATGGCCGCCGCCACGCTCGACGACCTCTCCGGCGGGCGCTTCACCCTCGGGCTCGGCGCCAGCACGGCCCAGCTCACCGAGGGGCTCCATGACGTGCCCTTCGGCGCCCCCGCCAGGAGGATGCGCCAGGTGATCACGCAGGTGCGGGCGCTCCTCCGGGGCGAGCGCATCCCCCTGGGCAACGGCAACGGGGCTCGCGCGCTCAGGCTCAACCTGCCCCCGGCGCCCCGGGTGGCGATCCATGTCGGTGGACTCTCGCCGGAGACGATCCGGCTCACCGGCGAGCTGGCGGATGGCTGGCTGCGCTTCCTCTACCCTCGCTCGCGCCTCCGCCAGGCGGTGGCGCTGCTCGAGGAAGGCGCAGCGAGGAGCGAGGCGCCGCGCGACCTCCCCCGGATCTGCCCGACAATGCCGACGGTCGTCGCCGACGACCCGGCGGAGGCGCGCACGGGCGCCGCCTGGTTCGTCGCCTTCTACCTGACCTCGATGGGGCCCTTCTACCCGCAGACGATCTCCCGGCTGGGCTTCGAGAAGGAAGTCCAAGCCGTCGTCGCGGCCAACCCCGCGCGCGGCTCGGCCATCGTGCCGCCAGAGGCCGAGCGGCTGCTGGACGAGCTGACCGTCTACGGGACGCCCGACCAGGCGCGCGCCCGCCTGGCCCGCTGGCAGGAGGCGGGCGCCGAGCTGCCCATCCTGCTGCTCTCGCCCAACCTGTCCGCCGCGCAGATCGACTTCGCGCTGCGCGCGCTCCGCTGAGGAGGACTCCCGTGTCGACGCCTGCGCCTGCTCCCGATCCCGCCCCCATCAGCCGCTTCCCCGTGCCGGATCCGGCCTCGCTGCCAGAGGACATCCGCCAGGTCATCGAGACCAACACCAAGAAGGCCGGTTTCACCCCCAACGTGTTCCTGGCGTACGCCTGGAAGCCGGACCACTTCCGCGCCTTCTTCCACTACTACGACGTCCTGATGCGGGGGGAGTCCGGGCTGTCGCGCGCCGAGCGCGAGATGATCGTGGTGGCCGCCAGCGCCGCGAATGCGTGCACCTACTGAACGGTGGCTCACGGAGCGGCGCTCCGTGTCCTGAGCAAGCACCCCTACATCGCCGACCAGATCAGCGCGAATTACCGCCACGCGGAGGTCACCCCGCGCCAGCGGGCCATGCTCGACTTCGCCGTGAAGATCACGCTCGACTCGGGGGCCATCGAGGCGCCTGACCTCGAGGCGCTCCGCCGCGAGGGCTTCGGCGACTCGGACATCTGGGACATCGGGTCGATCGCGGCCTTCTTCAACCTCTCCAACCGCATGGCCAACCTCTCCGCCATGCGGCCCAACCGCGAGTTCTACACCATGGGCCGCGGCCAGTGAGAGCATCGCCCGGCGCGCAGCCGGCCGGGGCGGGGGGCCTTCCCCGCGGAACCGTGGCTTCTGCGCGCTGCCGGAGCCCAAGACCTCGATCTCGTGGCCCCTTCCGAGACGTCGCCGCGGGGTGCGACTCAGCGCGTTCCGCGGGGAGGGCCCCCCGCCCCGGCCGGCGTTCTGTCTTCGGATCGCCGAGAGAGCGCCCTACCGCGCCGGCTTGACCCAGATGCCGCGATCGTGCATGAGGCGGATCTGCCGCTTGATGACCTTGTCGCGGTACTCCTTGTGCTTCATGGGCGCGCGCTTGAGGTAGAGGTTCTTCGGGTAGATGGGCTTCTCGTAGAGGAGCTGGTAAAGCTCGGTCCGGAGGTCCTTCATCCAGTTGTCCCACTGGGCGCGCGCCCGGTGGTCCCGGAGCGCC
>JACPIQ010000029.1 GCA_016188005.1 Candidatus Rokuibacteriota bacterium
GGCGCCGCGCTGCCCCACCCGGCGCCGCCCGACGGTTCGTCGGCGCGCCTCTGGGCCGAGGCGATAGCGGCCCGCGCGGCGAGGGGGAGGGGCATGGAGGCCGCTGAGGTCGAGCGTCGGGTGCTGGAGGCCGTCGGCCGCGCCATGGGGCGCTTCGCCATGCTGCGGCCCGGCGACCGTGTGGCGGTGGGCGTCTCCGGGGGCAAGGACAGCCTCTGCCTGCTCCACGTGCTGGCGGCCCACCGCCGGCGGACGCCCTTCCCCTACGAGCTGGTCGCCGTCACCCTCGAGCAGGGCAAGTTCACCCGGCCGATCCGCTCGATCGAGGGGCAGATCCGCGCCCTCGGCATCCCGTGGGTCCTGCTGGAGGACCGCAGGACGCTGCGCCTGGTCACGGACGGCATCGTCCACGGCTGCGACGTCTGCAGCCGCCACCGCCGCGGCTGGCTCTATCGCGCGGCCGGCGAGGCCGGCTGCAACGTGCTGGCGCTGGGCCACACGGCCGATGACTGCGCCGAGGCGCTCCTGCGCAACATCCTCTTCAACGGGCGGATCGCCTCCCTGCCTCCCGTGGCGGCCTCGCGCAAGGGCGGGCTGCGGCTCATCCGGCCGCTGGCGCTGGCGAGCGAGGCGCTGACCGCCGAGTACGCGCGGGTCCACGGGCTTGAGGCCGTGGGATGTGTCTGCAGCGACAAGGAGAGCGTGCGCGCCGAGATCCGCGATTTCCTCGCCGGGCTCGGCGCGCGCCATCCAGGCGTGCGGGAGTCGATCCTCGCGGCCCTCGCCAACGTGCACCCGCACGCCCTCTTCGCCGTGGCAGCGCTTGCCCCGCCTCCGGGAGTGAGGCAAGATGAGCCCGCGAGCGCCCCGGCAGCGCGGGGGGGCCGCCAGGCTGGAAGCCGCCGAGACGTCCAGGACGACTGAGAACCCGGAGGGAGAGCCGCCATGCCAGAGGCTGTCATCGTCTCCACCGCCAGGACCCCCATCGGCCGCGCCTATCGCGGGGCCTTCAACAACACCCACGGCGCGACGCTGGGTGGGCATGTCATCAGCCACGCCGTGCAGCGCGCCGGGCTCGAGCCGGGCGAGGTCGAGGACGTGATCATGGGCTGCGCGCTGCCGGAAGGCGCCACGGGGCAGAACATCGCCCGCCAGGCCGCCCTGCGCGCGGGGCTCCCCGTGACCACCTCCGGTGCCACGGTCAACCGCTTCTGCTCGTCGGGGATGCAGGCCATCGCGATCGCCGCCCAGCGGGTGCTCGTGGACCGGGTGCCGATCATGGTGGCCGGCGGGCTCGAGTCCGTCAGTCTGGTCCAGAACGAGCACTTCAACAACCATCGCATCCACGAGGCCTGGATCGACGCGCACAAGCCCGAGGTCTACATGCCGATGCTGGAGACGGCCGAGGTGGTGGCGAAGCGCTACTACGTCACGCGGGAGCGGCAGGACGAGTACGCGCTGACGAGCCAGCAGCGGACGGCGGCCGGACAGCGCGGGGGCCGCTTCGACGCGGAGATCGTGCCGCTCACCACGCGCAAGCTCGTCCAGGACAAGGCCACGGGCGAGGTGCGCGAGGAGGAGGTGACGCTCAAGCAGGACGAGGGCAACCGCCCCGATACCACCGCCGAGGGGCTGGCGGCGCTGAAGCCCGTCACCGGCGAGAAGGGGCACATCACGGCGGGCAATGCCAGCCAGCTCTCCGACGGCGCCTCGGCCTGCGTGGTGATGGACGGCACGCTGGCCGAGAAGCGCGGGCTCCATCCGCTCGGCATCTACCGCGGGCTGGCCGTGGCCGCCTGCGAGCCCGACGAGATGGGCATCGGTCCCGTGTTCGCCGTGCCGCGGCTGCTCGAGCGCTTCGGCCTCAAGCTGGACGACGTCGGCCTCTGGGAGCTCAACGAGGCCTTCGCCGTGCAGGTCGTCTACTGCCGCGACAAGCTCGGCCTCCCCATGGACCGGCTCAACGTGGACGGGGGCGCCATCGCCATCGGCCACCCGTACGGGATGTCCGGCTCCCGCATGGTCGGCCATGCGCTGATCGAGGGGAAGCGGCGGGGCGTGAAGTTCGTGGTCTGCACCATGTGCATCGGCGGCGGCATGGGCGCCGCGGGGCTCTTCGAGGTCGCCTGACGCGGGGGCGGGGCGCCTCTCGGACAGCCGAGAGGGCAGGCATGACGACCGACACTCTGGGCCCCCTGGTCAGCACCGAGTGGCTCGCCACGCACCTCGGCGATCCGGACCTGCGCGTCCTGGACGCGACCTTCTACCTGCCGCATCTCCACCGCGATGCGCGCGCCGAGTACCGCGCCGCCCACATCCCGGGCGCCGTCTACTTCGACATCGACGAGATCGCGGACCGCGAGAGCCCGCTGCCGCACATGCTGCCCGCGCCGGCGGAGTTCGAGCGGGCGGCGGGGGCGCTCGGCATCGGCGACGGGGACCGCGTCGTGGTCTACGCGGCGCGCCAGATGATCGCCTCGGCCCGCGTGTGGTGGACCTTCCGCGTCTTCGGCCACGATCGCGTGGCAGTGCTGGACGGGGGGCTTCCGGCCTGGCTTGCCGAGGGGCGACCGCTCGCCTCCGGCGAGCCCGCGCGGCCGGTGCCGCGCCGATTCACGGCTCGTCCTCGCCCGGGCCTGGTGCGCGACCTCGAGGCCATGCTCGCCAACGTGGACAGCCGGCGCGAGCAGGTGCTCGACGCCCGATCCCATGGTCGCTTCGTCGGCACGGAGCCCGAGCCGCGACCGGGCCTCCGCGCCGGCCACATCCCCGGGAGCCTGAGCCTGCCCTACGACCGCCTCTTCGGCTCCGAGGACGGCCGGCTCCTGGCGCCGGACCGGCTCAGGGCGGTGTTCGAGGCCGCGGGCGTCGACCTCGCCCGGTCCGTGGCGGCCACCTGCGGCTCGGGCGTGAGCGCCGCCGTGCTGGCGGTGGGGCTCCACGTGCTTGGGCGCGGGGAGGCCGCCGTGTACGACGGCTCCTGGACGGAATGGGGTGGGCGGGACGACACCCCCGTGGAGCTCTGACCCGCATGCAGCTCAGAGCCGCGGCAGGCGGGAGGGCTCGGCGCACGTGCGCTCGACCTCCTCGACGGTCTTCGGCGTGCCGGCGGTCAGGACCTCGGCGCCCGTCTCGGTGATCAGGAGATCGTCCTCGATCCGCACGCCGATGCCGCGGTACTCGGGCGGGATCGGGTGGTCGACCGTCGTCGTCTTTGCCTTCTCCTCTTCCTCGACCTTCTTCGCCGCGGCCATCCCCAGCCGGAGCCGCCGGTCCCACATCTCCTCCTCGCTGTACTCGCGGAGGTGGAAGGTGGCGCGCTCGCGCTCGGGGTCGACGTAGAGGCCGGGCTCCACGGTGAGGACCATGCCGGGCTCCAGCAGCCGGGACTGCCGCCGGATCCGGTAGTCCCCCACGTCGTGCACGTCCATGCCGAGCCAGTGGCCGGTGCCGTGCATGTAGAACTCGCGGTAATGATGCATGGCGAGCGAGTCCGCCACCCCGAGGGGCACGAGGCCCAGCGCCACCAGGCCCTCGGTGAGGACGCGGCGGGCGGCCTCGTGCACGGCCTCGTAGGGTTGTCCCGGCCGGGCCGCGGCGATGGCCGCCGCCTGGGCGTCCAGCACCAGGCCGTAGATGGCGCGCTGCGGCGCCGTGAAGTGCCCGCCAGCGGGAAAGGTGCGCGTGATGTCCGCGCTGTGGTATCCCCACTCGCAGCCGGCGTCGACGAGGACGAGGTCGCCCGCTTCGATGCGGCGGCGACTCTCGGTGTAGTGCAGGATGCAGGCATTGGGGCCCGAGGCGACGATGGAGGGGTAGCCGTTGCGGGGCGACCCGTGGATGCGGAAGACGAACTCGAGGGCGGCCTGGACCTGGTACTCGTAGAGCCCCGGCGCCGCGAAGCGCATGGCCTCGACGTGAGCCTCGCGGCTGATCTCGCAGGCGCGACGCTGCGCCGCGACCTCGGCGGGCAGCCGTCTCAGCCGCAGCTCGTGGAGCAGCGGCCCCGGATCCTCGACCCGCGCGGGGACCGAGTAGCCGCGCGCCCTCGCGGCCCGCGCCTGCTCCAGCAGCCTCAGGATCCTGCCGTCGAGGCCCGGCTGGCCGAGCCGGTAGTAGAGGGCCGGCCGATCCAGCAGGCGCTCGCGCAGCCGGTCGTCGAGCTGGTCCACGGGGTAGGCGGCGTCGGCGCCGAAGTGGGCCACGGCGCCTTCCACCCCGGCCCGCCGGCCGTTCCAGATCTCCATCTCGCGGTCGCGGGGCCGGACGAAGAGCACGACGCGTTCCCGCGGGTGGGTGGGGTCGAGCAGCAGCACCGCGTCGGGCTCCTCGAAGCCGGCGAGGAAGAAGAAGTCCGAGGCCTGGCGGAACTCGTGGTGGACGTCGCCGTTCCGCAGCGTCTCCTGGGCGCCGGGGATGACAGCGATCCCCTCGCCGATCATCTCGGCAAAGCGGCGCCGGCGCTCCGTGAAGGGCGGTGGCTGGCTCATCCGGACCTCCATGCTACCTCACCGGGCGGTTGACAGCCGGGAAAGATCGGCGAACAATTTGCGGGGCCACTCGCGCTCGCGGGCCTAGCGCCCGGGAAAGGGCATGCCGATGCGTACCACGACGCAGCTTCGCCGAATGCTCCAGGAGCCCGGCCTCATCGTCGCTCCCGGCGCTTACGACGGGATCTCCGCCCGGCTGATCGAGAGTGCCGGCTACCGGGCCGCCTACATGACCGGGGCCGGCACGGCCGCCTCCCACCTGGGCCAGCCGGACCTGGGGCTGGCCACGCTCACCGAGATGGCCACGCATGCCCGGCACCTGGCCTCCTGCATCTCATTGCCCCTGATCGCCGACGCCGACACCGGCTACGGCAACGCGCTCAACGTGGTGCGGACGGTGCGGGAGTACGAGCGCGCGGGCGTGGCGGGACTGCACCTGGAGGATCAGGTGGCGCCGAAGAAGTGCGGCCACATCGCGGGCAAGCAGGTGATCCCCGCGCGCGAGTTCGCCGAGAAGATCCGGGCGGCGTGCGAGTATCGCACCGATCCGGACCTCGTCATCATCGCGCGCACCGACGCCCGCGCGGTCACGGGTCTCGAGGACGCCATCGCGCGCGGCAACCTGTATGCCGAGGCCGGCGCCGACATCGTCTTCGTCGAGGCGCCGCAGAGCGAGGAGGAGGTCGGCCGCATCGTCCGGGAGGTCAAGGCGCCGCTCCTGGCCAACATGGTCCCGGGCGGCAAGACGCCGCAACTCCCCGTCGCCACGCTCGAGCGGCTGGGCTTCAAGGTCGTGATCTTCCCGGCCGCGTGCATGGGCGCAGCCATCCCGGCCATGGAGCGGGCGCTCGCCAGGCTCAAGGAGACGGGGCTCGAGCCGCAGGAGGGGCCGGTCCTGTCCCCCATGGACATCTTCCGCAGGGTCGGCTTCGACTGGTGGCACGACGTCGAGCAGAAGTTCGGCGGCGCGTGATGGGCAGTTCGTGAGCGCGGGTCAGAGTCTCTTCGAGAAGGTGTGGCGGCGCCACGTGGTGGCTGCCGGGCCCGGCGGCCAGACGCTCCTCTACGTGGACCGCCATCTCCTGCACGACGGCTCGGACTCGGCCTTTGGACGGCTCCGGAGCGCCGGCCGGACGCTGCGGCGCCCCGAGCGCTGCTTCGCCACGGCCGACCACTATGTCCCCACGGCCCCCGGCACCGTGGCCGCCACCGATGCGGAGATCCGCGCCATGGTGGACGGGCTCGCCCGCAACACCGCGGAGGCCGCCATCTCCCACTTCGGGGTGGGCGATCCGCGTCAGGGCATCGTGCATGTCATCGGCCCCGAGCAGGGGCTCACCCAGCCCGGGATCACGCTGGTGTGCGGGGACTCCCACACCGCGACCCACGGCGCCCTCGGGGCGCTGGCCTTCGGCATCGGCTCCTCGGAGGTCGAGCATGTCCTGGCCACGCAGTGCCTGTGGCAGCGGAAGCCCGCGGTCATGCGCATCCGTGTGGACGGCTCGCGCCCCTTCGGGGTCACCGCCAAGGACGTGATCCTCGCCATCATCGCTCGCATCGGGGCGGCGGGCGGCACGGGGCATGCTATCGAGTATGCCGGGTCCACCATCGTGGCCATGTCGATGGAGGAGCGGATGACCGTCTGCAACATGTCCATCGAGGCCGGGGCGCGCGCGGGGATGATCGCTCCGGACGAGACGACGTATGCCTTCCTCGAGGGGCGGCCCCACGCTCCGAGGGGCGCCCTCTGGGGACGGGCGCTGGCGTTCTGGAAGACGCTGCCCTCGGATCTCGATGCGGTGTTCGACCGCGAGGTGGCGCTGGACGCGCGGGAGATCGCCCCCATGGTGACCTGGGGCACGAGCCCGCAGGACGCGCTTCCCATCACGGGGCTCGTCCCCGACCCGGCGGCGGCCGGCGACCCCGTCCGGCGGGCGAGCATGGAGCGGGCGCTCCGCTACATGGGCCTCACCCCCGGTCGGCCGCTCGTCGAGGTGCCCGTGGACCGGGTCTTCATCGGCTCCTGCACCAATAGTCGTCTGGAGGACCTGCGTGCGGCCGCGGCGGTGGCCCGGGGGCGCCGGGCGAGGGTCCCGGCCATGGTCGTGCCGGGCTCGGGGCTCATCAAGCGGGCCGCCGAGGCCGAGGGACTCGACCGGATCTTCCGGGCCGCCGGCTTCGAGTGGCGGGACCCGGGCTGCTCCATGTGCGTGGGGATGAACGGCGATCTGGGCCGCGCGGGCGAACGCTGCGCTTCCACATCCAACCGCAACTTCGAGGGGCGCCAGGGCCAGGGCGTGCTCACGCACCTGATGAGCCCGGCCATGGCCGCCGCCGCCGCCGTGACGGGGCGCCTGACTGACGTGCGGACGCTCGGCTCCGCGGCGGGAGGCGCCTGAGGTGGAGGCCTTCATCCGGCTCGAGGCCGGCGCCGCGCCCCTGGACCTTCCCAACGTCGACACGGACCGGATCATCCCGGCGCGCTTCCTGCACAAGCCCCGGGGCCCGGGGTACGAGCGCTACTGCTTCCACGACATGCGCTTCGACGCGGGGGGTGCCGAGCGCCCGGACTTCGTCCTGAACCAGGCGCCCTACCGCGCCGCTCGCATCCTCGTGGCCGCGGAGAACTTCGGCTGCGGCTCCTCGCGTGAGCACGCCGTCTGGGCGCTCCACGCCTGGGGTTTCCGCGCCTTCGTCGCGCCCTCCTTCGGTGACATTTTCTTCGGCAACTGCGGGCAGAACGGCGCCTTGCCCGTCGTGCTCCCGCCGGAGGTCGTGGCGGGAATGAGGCGCCAGCTCCACGAGCGGCCGGGCGCGACCATGGTGGTGGACCTGCCCTCGCAGACGGTGACCGGCCCCGACGGCGCGCGCCATCCGTTCAGCGTGGACCCGTTCCGCAAGGAGTGCCTGCTCCGCGGCCAGGACGAGATCGCGCTGACCCTCGGCCACGGCGAGGCCATCGCGGCCTTCGAGGCGCGGGCGGGCGTCGAGATGCCCTGGCTCCTGCCATGACCACGCCGCTGACGGTGTACCTGCCCTTCAACCGCGACTGTCTGGGCCCGGCCTTCGAGGCCGCCAAGGGCGGCACCCCGCCGGCGCCTGCCGAGGGGCAGTGGCTCATCGTCCAGAGCCAGGGGCTCGTCGTCCTCCCCGAGGGCCAGGGCTTCCGGCTGCCCGCCGGACCGCCGCCGCGGGAGCTCGCGGGCGCCCTCGGCTCTCCGTTCTGGCTCGGCACCTGGCAGGGCGCGCCCTGCTGGGCCGCCGCCCTGCCGCGGGAGGCCTCGGTGCCCGAGGGGCTCCACCGCGAGACGCTCCTGCCCATGCAGGGATCGCGGCTGGCGGACGATCTGCTGTCCCTGGGCGGCATGGCCATGCAGGCCTTGTGGTGGGAGCAGACCAGCGGGCACTGCCCGCGCTGCGGCGAGCCCATGACGCCGATCGCGGGCGAGTGGGGCAAGCGCTGCCCCCGCTGCCGCTACGAGCACTATCCCCATCTGCACCCCGCCGTCATCGTGCTGGTGCGGGACGGCGACCGCTGTCTCCTCGCGCGCAAGAAGGAGTGGGCGCCCGGGCGGTACGCGCTGGTGGCCGGCTTCGTGGACAACGGCGAGTCGCTGGAGGGGGCGGTGGCGCGCGAGGTGAAGGAGGAGGTGGGCGTGGAGGTGAAGGACATCCGCTACGTCGGCAGCCAGAACTGGCCCTTCCCGAGCCAGCTCATGGTGGGCTTCGTCGCGCAGTACGCGGGCGGCGAGGTCAGCGTGGACCGGGCCGAGCTCGAGGACGCGCGCTGGTTCCCCGGCGACCGGCTGCCCCCGGGGCCCTCCCGCCACAGCATCGCGGGGTTCATTCTCGGCCACTACGCCCGCGGCTAGAAGCGGGCTCCGGCAGGAAAGAGGGACGGCCATGGGGTTCAAGGGCCAGACCATCATCGTCACGGGCGCCGGCTACGGCATCGGTCGGGCCATCGCGCTGCGCTTCGGGCACGAGGGGGCCAACGTCGTCCTGGCGGCGCGCTCGAGGGACAAGCTCGAGGCGGCGGCCGCCGAGCTCACGGCGCTCGGCACGAACCCCCTCGTCGTGGTCACGGACGTCTCGTCGGAGCCGGACGCGGCGGCCATGGTCCGGGCGGCCGTCGCCCGCTACGGCGGCATCGACGTGCTCGTGAACAACGCCGGCATCGCCGGGCCCACCAAGCTGGCGCGCGACATCGCGCCCGGGGAGTGGGAGGAGACCCTCGCGATCAACCTGAGCGGGGCCTTCTACTGCGCCAAGCACGCCTCGGCCGTCATGATCGAGCGCGGCGAGGGCAGCATCGTCAACATCGCCTCCGTGGCCGGGCGTATCGGCTACCCCCTGCGGACGCCCTACGCGGCCTCCAAGTGGGGGATGATCGGCCTCAGCCACTCGCTGGCAGCCGAGCTCGGGCCCCACGGCATCCGCGTCAATGTCGTGGTGCCCGGGCCCATTCACGGCGAGCGCATCGACCAGGTCATCGCCGCCCGCGCCAAGGCGGAGGGGAAGTCCTTCGACGAGGCGCGCCAGTGGTTCGTGAAGGACATCCCGCTCAGGCGCATGCCCACGGGCGATGAGGTCGCCGAGGCAGTGCTCTTCCTCGCCTCGGGGGCCGCCTCCGCGATCACCGGCCAGGCCATCAACGTCTGCGGCGGGTTCCGGATGCAGTGACACCGGGCTTCGCTCGGGAGTGCCCTCCTCCGCTCGCCTCGCCCCGGGGGTTGCCTCGCCCGGCTGGCCGGTCCCCCGGCGATCCGGAATGAGCGACGCGGCCGCCGCGCTGGCGGGGCTGTGGCAGGCCGCCGGCTGCGCTCCGGAGGCGCTCGAGCGCCTCTCGCTCACGGGCTGCGACCCCATCCTGCCCGGCCCCTTCAAGGTCGGGACGGCGGCGCTGGCGAGCATCGGCGCCTCGGCGCTGGCCGCCGCGGAGTGCTGGCGGTGGAGGACGGGGCGCGCGCAGGCGGTGGGCGTGGAGATCCGCGCCGCCGCCACCGCCTTTCGCTCCGAGCGCTACTTGCGCGTGGATGGTCAGCCGCCGGCCGATCCCTGGAGCCCCATCTCGGGCTACTACCGCACCGGCGACGGGCGGTGGATGCAGCTGCACTGCAACTTTCCCCATCACCGGGATGGGGTCCTGCGCATCCTCGGCTGCGAGGCCTCCCGCGAAGCGGTGGGCGCCGCCGTCCTGCGGTGGCAGGCCGCTTCCCTCGAGAACGCGCTCGCCGAGGCGGGCATGTGCGCCGGCATGGTGCGCTCCGCCGAGGAGTGGGCCCTGCATCCACAGGCCCGCGCCGTCGCGAGCCTGCCGCTCCTGGAGATCGTCCGCATCGGCGACTCCCCGCCGGAGCCGTGCGGGACGGGGAACCGTCCACTGTCCGGCGTGCGAGTGCTCGACCTCACGCGGGTCATCGCCGGCCCCGTCTGCGGGCGCACCCTGGCCGCGCATGGGGCCGAGGTGATGCTCGTCACCGCCCACCACCTGCCGGGCATCCCGCTGCTCGTGATGGACACGGGGCGCGGGAAGCTCTCCGTGACCCTCGATCTCCGGCGGGCCGAGGAGGGAGAGTGCCTGCGCCGCCTGATCCGCGAGGCCGATGTCTTCTGCCAGGGCTATCGCCCCGGCGCGCTGGACGGCCGCGGCCTGTCGCCGGAGGAGGTGGCAGCGCTGAGGCCGGGCATCGTCTATGTCACGCTCAGCGCCTATGGGCAGGCCGGGCCCTGGCGCGGGCGGCGCGGTTTCGACAGCCTCGTGCAGTCGGTGAGCGGGATCGCCCACGAGGGCGGCCTCGCGGCCGGCGTCGAGGGCCCGCGGCCCTTGCCGGCCCAGGCCCTGGACCATGCCACCGGCTATCTCGCCGCCTTCGGCGCGATGGCGGCTCTTGCCAGGCGCGCGCGAGAGGGCGGCAGCTACCTGGTGCGCCTCTCGCTGGCCCGGACGGGGCGCTGGATCGACGGCCTCGGCCGGGTGGACGGGATCCTGGTGCGCGATCTCAGGCCCGAGGACGTGGCCGATCTCATGGAATCGAGCGAGACGCCCTTCGGGATCATGCAGGCCGTCGCGCCGGCCGAGCATCTCGCGGAGACGCCTGCCCGCTGGACGCGCCCCGCGGCGCCGCTGGGCACCCACGACGCGGCCTGGCCCCACTGAGCGTTCCCGGCCACCCACTGGCCCCCGGGACTGCGTTGGTGGGAGAGCGGCCGTGATCGGGCTCCCGTGGGATCAGCGCCTGGCCCGGTGGCTCGTGAGGCCCCTTGCGGGCGTGCCCGCCGTCCATCCGAACCACATCACCACGGCGAGCCTCTTCCTGGCGCTGGGAGCCGGTCTCCTCTTCGCCCGGGGAGACAGGGGCGCTGGCCTGTGGGGTGCTGCGCTCTTCGCCCTGGCGCGCTTCGTGGATCACGCAGACGGCGAGCTGGCCCGGCTCACCGGCCGCTCCTCCCGTCTGGGGTACTACTACGACTTCGCGGTGGGAGGACTCAGCTCAGGGGCGCTCTTCCTCGGCATCGGTGTGGGGCTCGGGAGCGGAGGATGGACCGACTGGCCGGTCCTCCTCGGCATGCTCGCAGCGGTCTCGGGGCTGGCGGCCACGGCGTTCGGCATCGCGGTGGAGGCCGCCCCGGGGCCGCGGGCGCCGCTGTACCCCAGCGCCGGCGGTTTCGAGCTGGAGGACGGCATCTACCTCATCGTCCCCTTCACCTGGCTCGGGTGGCTCGGGCCCTTCTTCGTCCTGTCCAGCATCGGCCAGGTGATCTTCTGCCTCGCGATGCTGGGCCGCCTCCGCGCAGCGCGCCGGGCCTGACCCGCACCTCTGGTCGGGGTTCACACCACGCCGGCCGGCGCGAGCCCCGCCGCCCCGCGGTGAGCGGCAGCCTGAAGTCGCAGGGCTCCGGACCGGGCGGGCCCCGTCAGGCCGAGGCGAGGAAGTCCAGCACGGTCCGGTTGAAGGTGGCCGGGTCCTCCCAGTGCAGGCAATGGCCGACTGCCGGCACGATGCGAAGCAGCGAGCCCCGGATCCGGGCGTGGATGATCTCCGAGGCCTTGGGCGGGCAGAAGATGTCGCGCTCCCCGGTGATGACCAGG
Source organism: Candidatus Rokuibacteriota bacterium (assembly GCA_016188005.1). NCBI lineage: Bacteria > Candidatus Rokuibacteriota > Candidatus Rokuibacteriota bacterium. The sequence continues at coordinate 11,584 of JACPIQ010000029.1, forward strand.
GCCGGCGCTCGCAGCCCGGCCAGCGCCTCGGTGAGCGGCGCCTCGAGGAGCGAGGCCATGGCCCTGGCGGCATTGGCGAAGCCGGCGGCATCTCGTACCCCGTTCCGGCGCACCTCGCGGTAGGCCTCGATGATGTCGGCGCCGGAGACGGTGAAGCAGACGGCGGCATCCCCCATCGCCGCCGCCCTCAGGGCCGCCACCCCGTCGCGCTCCGCCAGCGCGGCGCGCTCGAGGTAGTAGTCGGCGGCTCGGCGATTCACCACGCTGGACGAGGCCGCGATCACCACGGCCCGTGTCATGTCCGGATGGTCGAGGGCGAAGCGCTGGGCGATGACCCCGCCCATGGAGAAGCCGATCACGCGGGCGGGGCCCGCGCCGAGCCGATCGAGCAGCGCCCGCAGGTCGGCCGCGAGCTGCTCCACGCTGCCGGCGCCGTCTCCGGTCTCCGACTCGCCGAAGCCGCGCACGTCGCAGGCGATGACGCGGAATCGCGCCCCGAAGTCCTCCAGCTGATGCCGCCAGGCGCTGCGCGTCTCGCCGATGCCGTGCACGAGGAGGGCGGGCTCTCCCGCCCCGGATTCGTCCCAGGCCAGCACGGTTCCGTTGATGTGCTCTCTCATGCCGCCCACGGTAGCACGGAGTGCCCGGGCGGCGAACGTGGGGCGCGAACTTATTTCGCACTCCGCGGCACGGTGACATTCCTCAGAAGGCGGGTGGCGGTTTTGGGCGCTCCGGAAGGGCACGCGTGGCGTCTCCCCTCGGGTTGGCAGGAGGATCTACGGACACTTAGCCACGGCTCTCCGTGGCACGGATGTTGCCCGCCTGAGAGCGTCAGAAGCATGCGTTACCCCATGGAGCGGCAGGCGGCGTTCGCGGGCCAGCGGGTCAAGCAGAAGATCTGTCTGGCGCTCACGCTGTCCTCCGTGATCCCCATGCTGATCCTGACCTATTCGCTCTATGCCCACGTGCTGCCCTTTCTCGACCCGGTCCTGCACTTCCGCGACCTGGTCTGGTTCGAGGCGCTCCTGATCTTCACGGGGCTTCTCATGCTGGCCGGGGGGTTCGTGATCTGGGACCTGGCGACGGCCGTCTCCCACGCCGCCGCGGCGGTGACCGAGGCCGGGCAGGTCGAGGAGATCACGGCGGCGCGGTCGGACGAGATCGGCACGCTGATGGCCTCGTTCACCCGCATGCTCGGAACCATCAAGCAGCAGGCGGCGGAGGTCAGCCAGTACGCCGAGCGCCTCGAGGGAGCCTACCGGGAGCTCGAGCTCACCAGCGCCCGGCTCAAGGAGTTCTCCTTCACGGACGAGGTGACGGGGCTCTACAACCGGCGCTTCTTCTCCGTGCGGCTCGAGGAGGAGGTGTCCCGGTCTCGCCGGTTCCACCACCCCGTCTCGGTGGTGATGCTGGACGTGGACGGGCTCAACGCCATCAACGACGCGCTCGGGCGCGGCGCGGGCGACGAGACGCTCAGGATCGTCGCCGACATCATCACGAGGTACTCGCGAGGCATCAACGTGGTCTGCCGGCACGCGGCGGACACCTTCGCCGTCCTGCTGGTGGAGACCGCCAAGACCGGTGCGGGGCTGTACGCCGAGCGCATCCGCCAGGTGCTGGCCGCCTACCCGTTCGCCCACGGCCGGCGCGTCACGGCGAGCTTCGGCGTCGCCTCGCTGCCCGAAGACGTGGCCCCCTCGGCGGACGAGCTGATCCGGGCGGCCGGCGAGGCGCTCTTCAGGGCGAAGCGGGCCGGCAAGGACCGCATCTGCCTCTACGAGGCCGCACCGGGTTCCCCCGTGGAAGTGGAGGCAACGCGCGCATGAGCGACAACGGACGGCACACCGAGGTTCTGATCGTGGACGACGACCGGCACATCCGCACGGTGCTGCAGGAGGTCTTCCGGGCCAGCGGGTACACCTGCCAGCTGGCCACCAACGGCGAGGAGGCGCTGGCGACCTTCGAAGCCGAGCGGCCGCCGCTCACCGTGACCGACGTGAACATGCCCGTGATGGGGGGGCTCGAGCTCCTCAAGCAGGCGCGGGCCATGGAGCCGGACGCGGCCGTCCTGATGCTCACCGGCGTGGCCGACGTGGAGACCGCCGTCGAGAGCCTCAAGCACGGCGCCTACGACTTCATCCTCAAGCCGGTGGACGTGGACAAGCTCATGGTCGCCGCCGAGCGCGCGCTCGAGCGCCGCCATCTCCTCATCGAGCGCCGCGACTACCAAGCGCTCCTGGAGCGGCGCGTGGGCGAGGCCACGCGGGACCTGGAGGACACCTACCGGAGCACGCTCGAGGCGCTGGGCTCCGCCATCGACACCCGGGATCTGGGCACCCAGGCCCACTCCCGGCGCGTGCGCGGCTACACGCTGACCATCGCGCGCGCCCTCGGCGTGCCGGAGGACGAGCTGGCCGACCTGGAGCACGGGGTGCTGTTGCACGACATCGGCAAGATCGGCATCCCCGACGCCATCCTGCTCAAGCCGGGGCCCCTCACGCCGGCCGAGTGGCAGGTCATGCGATCCCACCCCGAGGTGGGGCGCCAGCTCGTGGAGCAGATCCCCTTCCTCCGCGGGGCGCTGCCCGTGGTCTACCACCACCACGAGCGCTGGGACGGCAGGGGCTACCCGCTGGGGCTCAAGGGCGAGGAGATCCCGCGGGGGGCCCGCATCTTCGCCGTGGCCGATGCCCTGGACGCCATGACCTTCGACCGGCCCTACTCCCGCGCCATCCCCCTCGAGGCCGCCCGGGCCGAGATCCAGCGGTCGGCCGGCACTCAGTTCGATCCCGCCGTGGTCGCAACCTTCGTGGTGCTGCCGCTCGAGATCTTCGAAGAGATCCGCCGGACCTCCCTCGCCTGAGCGGGCCCCAGGGGCCGACGGGGCGCCGCAGCGTACTCTGGACTCGCGCCGAGTCCCTGGGGTACCATGCGGCGATGGCCCGGTACCTGTTCATCGTGGCGCGCGAGGAGCCCGAGCTGTGCGCCCACCTTGCGCGGGAGTTCTCGGGCGAGGCCGGCGTCGAAGTGGTGCTCGATCGGCGTCGCGTCGAGCGCCGGCAGCGCCGGGCGGCGGGGCCTCCGAAGGAACGGCGCCGGGGCGCCCGCCGTACCCACGCGCCGATCCAGGGCGAGCTCCAGGCGCTCAACTTCGCGCTCGTTACCGCGGACTGACGTCCCGGCTCGCCGCCGCCCGGTGGGACCCCGGGCCGCGCCCCCGTGGAGAGGAGCCCGGAGTGAAGGACATCGATCAGATCCTCGAGCTGGCCATCAAGAAGAACGCCACCGACATCCACCTCCAGGTGGGCCTGCCTCCGGTGTACCGCGTCCAGAAGAAGCTCGTGACGTTCCACAGCGACAGGCTCACGGCGGAGCGGGTCCAGGAGCTCGTCTTCTCCATCATGGCGGACCAGCAGAAGCGGATCTTCCGCGAGAAGCTGGACTACGACTTCTCCTACGGCATCCAGGGGCTGGCCCGCTTCAGGATCAACGCGTTCATGCAGCGGGACTCGGTGGCGGCGGCGCTCCGGCGCATCCCCTTCGACATCCCGTCGCTGGACTCCCTCGGGCTGCCCCCCGCCGTGCACGAATTGACCAAGCTCAAGCGGGGGTTCGTGCTCGTCACCGGCGCCACGGGGCAGGGCAAGTCCACCACGCTGGCGGCCCTGATCGACCGCATCAACCAGGAGCGGCAGCTCCACATCGTCACCCTCGAGGACCCCATCGAGTACCTCTTCCAGCACAAGAGCAGCATCGTGGTCCAGCGGGAGCTCGGGACGGACACGGTGAGCTTCGCCAGCGCGCTGCGGGCCTGTCTCCGCGAGGACCCGGACGTGATCTTCGTGGGTGAGATGCGGGACTTCCAGACCATCGAGGCGGCGCTGACCGCGGCGGAGACGGGCCACCTCGTCTTCGCCACGCTGCACACCAAGACGCCCGCCCAGGGCATCGACCGCATCGTGGATGTGTTCCCGCCCCACCAGCAGCAGCAAGTGAAGGTGCAGCTGGCCAACGTCCTGCACGGGATCATGACCCAGCAGCTCCTGGTGCGGAAGGACGGCGAGGCCCTCGTCGTCGCGGTGGAGCTGCTGTTCGCGACCCCCGCCGTCCGGAACCTGATCCGCGAGGGCAAGACCTTCCAGATCCAGTCGGTGATCCAGACCGGAACCTCCATCGGCATGCAGACCATGGAGCAGTCTCTCAAGGGCCTCTACGACAGGGGGCTCATCTCCTACGAGGACGCCATGGAGCACTGCTTCGACAGCAAGGAGCTGGCCCGCATCATGGGGAGACCCCCCTCGTCCTGACCCCTCCGCCGCTGGCTCGCCGTCGGCTGCTCGGGCTGCTTCCGCTCGCCATCGGCCTCACGAGCCTCCTCGCCTTCCTGCCTGCACTCGGGGCGGGCTTCGTCAACTGGGACGACACGGCCAACATCCTGAACAACCCGCACTTCCGCGGCCTGGGCCGGGCCCAGCTCTCGTGGATGTTCACCACGACCCTCATGGGGCATTACATCCCCCTGACCTGGCTGAGCCTCGGGGTGAACTACGCCCTGGGCGGGATGGACCCGTGGGGCTATCACCTGGGGAACCTGCTGCTCCACGCGGCCAACGCCGGCGTGTTCTTCCTGGTCGCGCGCCGCCTCCTGGCGGCCGGCTTCGCGACGCGGGACGTGTCCGTGCTGGCGGGCGCGGCGCTGGCGGCGCTCGTGTTCGGGGTGCATCCGCTGCGGGCGGAGTCGGTGGCATGGGTGACGGAGCGGCGGGACGTGCTCTGCGGGCTCTTCTACTTGCTGGCGGTGCTGGCCTACTTGCGCGGGACGGAGGGGGAGGGGGCGATCCGGCCCGGCTGGCGGGCGCTGTCCCTCCTGGCCTTCCTGGCGGCGCTCCTGTCCAAGGCCATGGCGATGACCCTGCCGGCGACCCTCCTGCTCCTCGACCTCTACCCGCTGAGGCGGACTGGACTCGGCTGGAAGGCGCTCCTCAGGGAGAAGGCGCCGTACGCGGGGCTCGGCCTCGTCGGCGCTGCCGCCGCCGTCCTCGCGCTGAGCCGGGGCGCCACGGTGACGGGGTACGGCGAGTATGGGCCGGCGGCCCGCGTGGCCCTGGTCGGCTACAGCCTCTGGTTCTATCCCCGGGCGATGCTGTGGCCGGTCGGGCTCTCGCCGCTCTACGAGATCCCGGGCTCGGCGAACCTCGTCGAGTGGCGCTTCCTGGGACCGATGGTGGCCGTCGCGCTGACCACGGCGATGCTGGTGGCCCTGAGGCGCCGGTGGCCCCCGGGGCTCGCGGCCTGGGCGCATTCCGCCATCGTGCTCCTGCCGGTGAGCGGGATCGTTCACGCCGGCTACCAGCTCGCCCACGACCGGTACAGTTACCTCTCGGGGCCCGGCTTCGCGGTGCTGGCGGGGGCCGGACTCGTCTGGACCGCTCGCGCCGCCCGCGCAGGTCGGGTCGCGGGCTGGGTGGCGCGCTCCCTCGCGGTTGCAGCGGCGCTTGTTGTACTGGGCTGGGGGGCCGGAGCATGGCGGCAGACCCGAATCTGGCAGAGCTCCGAGAGCCTCTGGCAGGCCGCGCTCGCCGCGGACCCCGAGTGCGCACTCTGCAACAACAACATGGGCGCGGCCATCGTGAGATCGGACCGGGCAGGCCCGGCGCGTCTCCGGCTGGCCGAGGCGCATTTCCGGTACGCAATCCTCCTGCGCCCCGAACGGGGGGACCCGTATCACAATCTGGGCGCTCTCCTGGCGGGACAGAAGCGTTACCATGAGGCGGAGTGGGCGCTCCGGACCTACATTCGCCTGTCGCCGGCGGCTCCTGACGGTCCCCTCCGGCTCGGGATGCTCTACGCCGACCAGGGGCGACACGCGGAGGCCATCGAGTCCCTCGACCGGGCGCTCCGGCTCCGGGCGGAGTATCCGGAAGCCCGCGCCGAGCGCAGCCGCGCCTTGAGCGGGCTGCGCGAGACGGACCCGGCTCTCGCTGAGACGCTCACAAGTGGCCGCTGAGGAGAATCGAATGGACGCGGCGAGGACAGGCGAGGCGACGCCCCGGGGCCTCCGCGTGATGGGCGATTCGCCGATCCGGCAGCGGGTCGTCATCGCGCTGGCGCTGTCCACCGTCATCCCCACGCTGATCCTGTTCTACGTCCTCCTCATGCACATCGTCGGCATGCCCGCCGAGCAGCGCGGCTATCTCCCGGCCCTCGCGCTGTCGACGATCCTGCTCATGGTGGGCGGTGGCGCCGTGATCTGGGACCTGGCGCGGGAGGCGGACCGGGCCAACCTGCGCTGGCGCGATCTGTCGCTCACCGACGAGCTGACCGGCGCGTACAACCGGCGCTACTTCGACCTGCGGCTGCGCGACGAGATCGCGCGGGCCGAGCGCTATCGCCATCCACTCTGCCTCATGCTCCTGGACGTGGACCGCTTCAAGGAGGTCAACGACAACCATGGCCACGATGTCGGCGACGTTGTGCTGAAGGAGCTGTGTCTCCTCGTCCAGACCCAGTCGCGCGCGGGGACGACACTCTGCCGCTACGGGGGCGACGAGTTCGCCGTCCTGCTGCCCGAGACCGCGTGGACGGGCGCGCTGGTCTACGGCGACAGGATCCGGACCTGCGTGGGCCGGGCGACCTTCTCTCACGGGCAGCCTGTCACGATCAGCGTCGGTCTCGGCGCCTTCCCCGACGACGCCACCAGTGCCGACGACCTGTTCAAGGCCGCCGACACCTCCCTGTACGCCGCCAAGGCAGGCGGGCGAAACCGGGTGGGGGGGTAGCCTCTGGCCGAGTGGGTGCTTGTGTTCGCCCGCCTTTCCTGGTAGGGAGAAGCCAGTTCCCAGCTCCAGCCACCCCCAGGAGGTGCCGCCATGGCGAGGATCACCCAGCTCACGGTCTCGACCCCATCCAGGCCCGGCGTGCTCGGCAAGGTCTGCGGCAGCCTCGCGGCGGCCGGCGTCAACCTTTCGGGGGTCTGTGCCGCCGAGGTCGGCGGCCGGGGCAAGATCCGGCTGGTCGTGAGCGACCTGGCCAGGGCCAAGAAGGCCCTGACGGACGCCAAGATCCGGTGCGGCGAGGAGCCGGCCCTGCTCCTCTCCATGGAAGATCGCCCCGGCGCGCTCGCGCAGGCGGCGCAGCGCCTTGCCGCGGCCAGGATCAACATCAAGTGCGTCTATGCCACCACCTCCGCGGCCGGCGGTGGGGCCGCCCAGGTGGTCCTGGTCGTCCCCAACGTCGAGAAGGCCGAGAAAGCCCTCGGGTGAGGCTCGCGCGGGAGGAGGTCGAGCGGCTGATGGAGGAGCGCCCCGGGAGTGCCTCGCTCGAGGAGGCCCTCGGGGTCTTCGAGGTCTTCGCCAGCAGCACGCTCTCGGACGAGGTCTACGTCCTCGACGACGTCGGCGGCAAGCGGATCGCCATCGCCCCGGCGGCGCTCAAGGCCAAGTACAGGAAGGAGTGAGGGCACATGCCTATCATCTGCATCTCCCACGAGATGGGCGCCGGGGGCCCCGAGATCGGGCAGCAGCTCGCCCAGCGGCTCGGCTACCGCTACATCGACCAGGAGCTGATCTCGGACGCGGCCCACCGCTACGGGCTCCTGGAGGAGAAGCTCTCCCACCTGGACGAGACCAAACCCTCCCTCTTCGAGCGCTTCGACGCCGAGACGCGGCGCTACATCACGGTGATCCAGACGGCGCTCTACGAGTTCGCCGAGGCCGACAACGTGGTGCTCATGGGCCGCGGCGGCCAGTGGCTTCTCCGGGGCATCCCGCACGTGGTCCGCGTGCGCGTCACGGCTCCGTTCGAGCTCAGGGTGAAGCGCCTGGGCAAGAAGCTGTCGGGGCAGATGGGCGAGCAAACCAACCCGCGGACCATCACCGACATGGTCAGGCGGGACGACACCGAGAAGGCCGGGCGCATGCGCTACCTGTACGAGGTGGACCTGCGCGACTCCGCGCTCTACGACGTGGTGATCAACACCGAGAAGGTGACGGCGGAGGGCGCCGTGGAGCTCATCGCGGGGCTCGCGCGCCGGCCCGAGCTGGCCGCCACCCCGGCGGCCGCGCAGCTGGTCGCCGACCGCTCGCTGGCCTCGCGCGTCCAGGTGGCGCTGGCGACTCACCCCGAGACGAGAAAGTACCGGATCACGGTCGAGGCCAGGGCCGGCGTCGTGACGCTCGAGGGGACGGCCGCGCTCGAGGAGGCCGTGGACGTGGCCCGCACCGTGGACGGGGTCCGGGAGGTCAAGACCCAGCAGGTGGAGATCCCGCCGATCCCACCCTTCGTCGCCTGACCCGGGGGGTCCCGGGGGGTCAGGTCTTGCAATCCAACAGATAGCCCTGGCCCCCGCGCCGTCGCGCTCGTGGCGGTGCACGACGACCGCTACTCTGCCCCGCCTCCCAGTGCAGGACCGCGCCTGCCGATGTTGGAATGCAAGACCTGACCCCAGGCCGCTTGACGAAGTGAGCGCTTGTATGTACATTCAAGTGCACAAGGAGGCGAGCCATGACCCAGCTGACGATCTCTGAGGCGCGCAAGGGATTCCTCGACCTACCGGAGAAGCTCGCGCGCGAGCCCGAGCGCGCGGTCACCATTACGCGCCGGGGTCAGCCGGTTCTCGCCGTCTTGCCGTGGGAGTTCTACGAGAGCATCGTCGAGACGCTCGACGTGCTCAGCGAGCCCGAGCTCGTGGCGGCGCTTCGTGACAGCATCGAGGACATCGAGCGTGGCCGGCTGCTCGACCACGAGGAGGTTGGGGCGCGTCTCGGGCCGTGACCCACCAGGTCTACGCCGTCAAGTGGACCGAGACGGCGACCAGGCTTCTGGAAGCGATCTCCGACAAGAGGGTTCAGCGCGGCATCTACGCTCGCGCCGGCCAGCTCGCGCATTCCCCGGAAGACCAGGGCAGACCCCTCATCTCCGAGCTGGCTGGATTCCGCAGCGTTCGCGCCGCAGGTCAGAAGTACACGGCTTGTTCCGGCGCCGACCCAGCGCGGGAAGAAATAGCCGCCCTCATAAGATCAGCCGCTCACCCAATTCCCGGAGGTCGCGTACGAAGTCCTCGGGTTTGGGTGGCTCGATCCAGCGAACAGCCTCCCAGTCGGCGCGTGTGGCGGCGCACAGCACTCTAGCCAGATCGGCCGGGAACAGCCCTGCGGCTTTGCTGTGTGCATCGGTCAGCGCGCGGTCGAGAAGCAAGCCCATCAGGCGACAGTATCCCCAGATGTCGGCCAAGTCCTTCGGCTCTTGACGATCGATGGCCGCCGTCACCTTGCTCGCGAGAATATTTTCCGGGCTGTCCATCCGCCCCAGTACCGGATG